>CAIXSC010000708.1 GCA_903921945.1 uncultured Planctomycetaceae bacterium | reverse complement strand
CGCGTCCTGCGCCGCGGGATTTTCGGAGGCATGGCGCAGGTGTCCAGCGGGCATTTCCATAAGCAGCCGCTGGCGAAGTAACTCCGCCAGCGGCCGGATGCACCTTGGCGCACCCGCGACCAGGATATCCCTCGTTGGGTTGCGTCCCCGCAAAGCCCAACTCCGTTGCTCCTGGTTCCAACAGCCTACGCAGTCGCCGACCCCCACTGTCGATGTGCACTTGGACACCTGCGCCATGCCTCCAAAAATCCGGCGGCGTCAGTCGCACCCTGCGACTCCTGCGATGGCGACCGACTGGAAATCCAGAAGGACTTTTTTTTATGCCTCGAAAGATATTGCGTCACAGTGGCAGGCGCAAGTGAGGGTTGATCCCGATTCACTTGCCGAACATTCGCAACCATCGGAGCCGCCGCTCCCGTCGGTTTTGAATTCAGGGTCATTTGGCGGTGGCCCGGTGATGCGTGTCGCTGAGCGGAAAACTGCCCAAAACGAGCAGGCCGGCGGCGTACGGGGGAAACGCCGTGCTTTGTTTTGGGACGCGAACGTGAGCGAGCGCGAAGAGGCGGGACCGATTTAGCCAATGCTTAGCAGTTCGGGGCCGACTTCATGGGTAACGACCGCGCCGAACAGCGTATGGGCGCTGACTTCGTAAATGGCCACCGGTAGGAACTGACCGATTTGGCGCTCTGTGCCGTCGAACACCACGATGCGATCGCACGGCGTGCGGCCCGTGAGTTGCAGGACGGGGCCGGCGGCTCCTTGCCGCTTCTGCCAATCGCTCGGACCTTCCACCAGCACCTCGACGGTCCGAGCGAGGAATTCCTGATTGAGTTCCTCGGCGATGCGGTTTTGCAGCTGCAGCAGTTCATTGTTGCGCCATTGTTTCACGTCATACGGCACATCGTCGGGCATCAGCTCCGCAGCCTTGGTGCCGGTCCGCTCGCTGTATTTAAAGATGAAGCTGTTCTTAAAGCGGCATTCGGCGACCAAGTCGTAGGTTAACGCGAATTCGGCGTCGGTCTCGCCGCAGAATCCAACAATGAAATCGCTTGTGACAGCCGCATCGGGGACCAATTCCCGAATGCGCGCCATCATTTCCCGGTAGTCCTCGACGGTGTAGCCGCGTTTCATCCGTTCGAGGATGCGATTCGAGCCGCTCTGCGCCGGCACGTGCAGGTAGGGCGAGACCTTGGGCAGGTCGCGGACCGCCTCCAGCAGATCGCGGGTCATGTCTTTCGGATAATTGGTGACGAACTTGATGCGTCGCAGGCCGTCGATTTCATGGAGGCTGCCGAGCAAGTCGGAGAGGCGTGTCGTGCGGCCCTCGGAGCGGTGGCGGTAACTGTTGACGGTCTGGCCGAGCAACGTGATTTCGACGCAGCCTTGGTCGGCGAGCGTCCGGGCCTCGGCGATGATTTCGGCCGGTGGCCGCCCCTGTTCCGGGCCGCGAGTCATCGGCACGACACAGTAGGTGCAGAATTTGTCGCAGCCGATTTGAATGCGCAGGAACGCTTGGAACGGCGTCGGCCGCATTGCCGGATCACGAAGCGGATCGAACGTTTCGTGGCTGCGGCGAATCTCGTCCGCCGAACCCTCGCGGCGCCCCAGGCTGACCGCCATCTGCGGGCCGCCACCCGACTCGATTTCCCGCAGCAAATCGGGAATCCGTTGCAGTTGGCCAGGCCCCACCACCAAATCCACAAATGGCGCGCGTTCGAACACCAGACGCTGGTCCTTCTGCGCCATGCATCCCATGACCCCGACGATCTTACCGGGGTTTTCCCGCTTGAATTTGCGGAGCCGTCCGAGCGCGCTGTAGGTCTTGTTTTCCGCCTGTTCACGCACACTGCAGGTGTTGAACAGAATGGTGTCGGCTGCTGTCAATTCGGCCGTCAACTCGTAACCTTCCCGCCGCAAGCTGGCCACAACCATCTCGCTGTCCAGCACATTCATCTGGCAGCCAACCGTCTCGATATACAATTTTTTCATCGACCCCGCTCCCGCTTGCACGCAGCCAACCGGCCCCAGCCGTCAACCGCCGATCGCCGCCACTCGGCAACCCGTAATCAACCCCGCAACCCACAACCCGTAACCAATCAACCTGAAAACAATCAACCTGAAACCCATTCCCCGCAACCGCCGACCGCCGACTGCCGACGGCCGACTGCCAACCGACAACCGCCGACTGCCAACTGCCGACTGCCGACTGCCGACTGCCAACCGACAACCGACAACCGACAACCGACAACCGACAACTGGCAACTGGCAACTAACAACTAGCAACTAGCAACTAGCAACTGGCAACTAGCAACTGCCAACTCATCTCGACTCCGCGACGTCCCCGAACTGATCGCCGACCGCGACTGGGTAGCCGCGGAGGAACTCCGCGACGCTCATTGACCGTTTTCCGGCCACCTGCAGTTGTTCGATGGCCAATCGGCCGGCGCCTGTGGCGATCTGCAGCGAGCTTCCGGAGGCCGCCACCACCGTTCCGGGACTGACCGGCAGGCTGTCCGCGTGAGCTGGAACGGCGGGAGCTGGGGCATCGGGAGCTGGACTGGCGGCGGGATTCTCCACGGTGGCCGTTGCCAAAGTGGCCGCCCCTGGAGGATGGATCATCGCGGCGCGTTGCAGGGCGAGCCGCAGTGGGCCACCGCGAGCGTTCAACCAGAAGGTGTAGGCGCCCGGCCACGGCTGGAAAGCGCGGATCTGATTGCGGATCCGCAATGCGGGCAGGCGCCAGTCGATGGCCCCCTGCTGCTTCGAGATACGCGGAGCTTTGGTGGCGAGGGCCGGATCTTGTCGCTGTCCCAGTTCGGAGTGGCCATCCCAGCCGGCTAGTGTCTCGATGGCGGACAGCACCGCTTCCACGCCGATCCGTGACAGCCGTGATTCGAGTTCCGCCGCGTTTTCAGCCTCGTCGATCGGCACGCGGCGAACTTCCAGCACAGGGCCGCCGTCCAGCAGCGGCGTCATGTGGATCACGCTCACGCCCGTTTCCGCGTCGCCTTCGTAGACCGCCCACTGAACGGGAGCCGCCCCGCGATACCGTGGCAACAAACTGCCGTGAAGATTGATGCCGCCAAGCCGCGCGGCCGCCAGCGCCGGCGGTTTGAGGATCTGGCCATAGTCGCACACCACGAGCAACTCGGCGTGGAGCGTCAGCAGTTGCCGCACGAACGTGTCGTCATTCGCGTTGGCCGGATCCCACACGGTAACGCCCCGACGCTCGGCCGCTTCCCGCATCGGATTCGCCGGCGCTCGGCCACGTGGGCCCACGACCGCTGGCCGAGTGACCAAGGCCAGCACGGCGTGTTTTGAATCGAGCAACGCTTCAAAGGTCGGCACCGCGAACGGCCCGGTTCCCATCATCACCAGTCGCATGGCGGCGGTTCCCTAGGCGTAACGGCTTTCCCATTGGCGCCAGGTCTCCGCGATCGCCGCGTCGTCACCGTATTCGCCCATTGATCGCCGGCTATCAAAGTCGATTTGGAATTCCTCCAGCGTCTCCCGGATGCTCGCCCGGGCGAAATCCGTCATGCGATCGATGAACATGACACCATCCAAGTGGTCAGACTCATGCTGCACGCACCGCGAGAACAATCCGGTGAGCGTCGCCGAATAGGGCTGACCCTGCAGATTGTACGCGTCCACCCGGATCTGCTTGGGCCGGGAAACATTGCCATACAGGCTCGGCAAGCTCAGGCATCCCTCTTCCGCCTCGCCCGAGCCCTTCGCCCGCGACAACACCGGATTGATGAACACCAGTTCCTCGCCTTTGTCCGGCGCCGCTTCCAAATTGACGATGAAGAACCGCAACGGGACGCCGACTTGGTTCGCAGCCAAGCCGATGCCGCGGGCCTCGTACATCAAATCGAACATCTCACGGATCAAACTCTTCAAGTCCGCGTCGACGCGACGCAACGGCTTCGACACTCGGCGAAGAGTCGGATGGGGGTAGGGGATGATCTTCAAGGGGCGACGCCTGGAAATGCGGGCTAAAGCACCGGGGAATGGAAACGAAACGCTGACACCGAAGTATACCGGCCGACCGGCCATCCGCGAGGGAACGTTGCCCCCGGCGGTCCGGAACGCCGGGGGGCTAGTTGCCAGTTGCTAGTTGCTGGTTGCTAGTTGCCAGTTGCCAGTTGCTGGTTGCTGGTTGCTGGTTGCTGGTTGCCAGTTGCCAGTTGCTGGTTGCTGGTTGCTGGTTG
>CAIXSC010000707.1 GCA_903921945.1 uncultured Planctomycetaceae bacterium | reverse complement strand
GCTAGTTTTCAATCAGGATGGCCATCACGCGATTCGAAAGCTCATCGCATTTCATCTTCGTGCTCTTCGTGTCCTTCGTGGTTGGTCTAATTGAGTTCTCTGGTCCATGCTTTGAATGGCGAATGACCAAATATACGCGGCGCACGTTGGGCTTCGAGTTGAAACCCGGCGCTGCCGACCGCTCGCATGCAACGCCAGGGAATCGCTCGCTTCTTGGCTCTCACGGAGACACGGAGCCACGCAGAAAGAAGGAATTCATCACTGCGCGTTGACGACTCGCATGATGCCATCCTCAGTTACGCACTCACCTTCCATTCGACGATCGATGGAGTCCGAAACCGTCCATCGAAGCGTGGTCCTTCCAAGTCGCCATCGACCGCCGAGTTTCGCTTACGCTTCACGTCGGACTGCGCGTGGCTTTTCATGAACCGCCAAGATCGATTTCAAATCTGTGAACGGTGACCCGCCCCGGTACGTCAGCCGAGTTCTTCGGGAAGGCGATGGCCCATTTTGTCGCGTTTCGTCTGAAGGTAAACGAGGTTGTGTTCGTTCACCGGCGGGGTGATCGGCACTTGATCCACAACCGACAGATTGAATCCGCCGTAGATGAAGGCGTCGGTCTTTTTGGGGTTGTTTGTCAGCAGGCGAATCCGGCTCAGTCCCAAGTCTTTCAGGATTTGGATTCCGATCCCGTAGTCGCGCATATCGGCTTTGTGGCCGAGTGCGAGATTCGCTTCGACGGTATCCATGCCGCGATCCTGCAAGGCGTACGCTTTGATCTTTTCGACAAGTCCAATGCCACGGCCTTCCTGGGGTAGATAGACGAGCACGCCCGCTCCTTCCTGGCTGATCATCTGCAGCGCCATGTGGAACTGATCGCCGCAGTCACACCGCAACGATGCCACCAGGTCGCCCGTGAAACAACTGGAATGGAGCCGAACGAGCGGCGCGGGACGGGACGCGGGATCCCCAAGCACCAGCACGATCGGTTGCTGCGATTCGTACCGCACGTCGTACACGATCACCGTGAACGCGCCGTACTTCGTCGGAAGCTGGGCTTGAGCGGCCCGCGATACCAGCTTTTCGCTCACCCGCCGGTGCGCGATCAACTGTTCGATCGAGATCATCCGCAAGCGATGCTGCGAGGCGATTGTCAGCAGTTCCTCGGGAGTCGCTCGATCGCCGCGTTCGTTCAGGATTTCGCAGATGACGCCGGCCGGTGCGAGCCCAGCCATGCGAGCCAAGTCGACGGCCGCCTCGGTGTGGCCCGCCCGTCGCAGCACACCGCCTTCTTTCGCCAGCAGCGGATGGACGTGCCCCGGTCGCACGAAATCCCGCGGCTTGGAATGCGGATCGACGACCGAACGGACCGTGAACGCCCGCTCGTCAGCCGTGATTCCCGTTTTGCACGAACGGTGGTCGATCGGCGTCATGAAGCCGGTGCCGAGCGGCGCGGTATTCATGTCGACAATCGGAGCCAATTCCAGCCGCTCGCACACCTCGGGCAGGACCGGCATGCAAAACTCGCCGCGGCCGTTCAGCATGAAGTTGACGTTTTCGGCGGTCGCTTTCTCCGCCGCGCAAATGAAGTCTCCCTCATTCTCGCGGTCGGCCGCGTCGATGACGATCACCACTTCGCCGCGGGCGATGGCATCCACGGCTTCTTGCACGGTTGAATACTGCTGTGTCACGATCGAGGCATCCTGGCAATTGAAGTTCCCCGGCGACGGCCAATGCCGGCCGCGCTCCGGCGTCCCTGACGTAGCTTACCGCAAAAGCAGGCGGCTCGTTCGCGGCCCCTCCGCGACGTTTTCGGCAACTCGTTCACGCTCGAATCACCAACGGATCGCGCATTCCAAGCGAACGCACGGCCTTCTCTCGCTCGACTTTTTGCCCGCTTGGTCGCTCGACTTATCGCTCGACATATCGCTCGACTTTGCGTCCGCCGTCTCGCTTTACGACGCGACCGGCAACGCGACCGCCCCTCGCGGATCGGAAGCGCTGTTCTCCTTACCGCAAATTAGCCGCCGTGGAAAACCACCGTTTTAAGTTCCGTCATCTCTTCGATGGCGTAGCGCGGTCCTTCTTTGCCGAAACCGCTTTCTTTGAGTCCGCCGTACGGCATCAGGTCGGCTCGCCAACCGGGGCCCCAGTTGATGTGAAGATTACCCGCTTCGACATCGCGAGCGAATCGCAGGGCGGCGTTCAGGTCGCGAGTGAACAGACCGGCGCTCAGCCCGTAGCGCGAGTCGTTCGCCATCGCGATTGCCTCGTCGAGCGATTCGACGCGAGCGACTCCGACCGCTGGCCCGAACAATTCTTCGCGGCACACTCGCATGTTGGGTCGGACATTGTCCAGCAAGGTTGGCGCGAACCGCGCCCCGTCATGCCCGCCGCCGCAAACCAAAGTCGCCCCCGCCGCGACCGCCTCGCCGATCCACGTGGCCACTCGGATCGCGTCGCGTTCGCGAATCATCGGCCCCATCTGCGTCTCCGGGGCCAGCGGGTCGCCGCATCGCAGCGCGCGCACGCGGGGTGCGAGCGCGTCGAGCAGATCGCCATGGATTTTCCCCACCGCGATGACCCGTTGCGTCGAAATGCATACCTGTCCAGCGTTCCCGTAGCCGGTCGCCACAATCGCGGCGGCGGCCCGATCGATGTCGGCATCGGGAAGCACGATCAGCGGACTGTTCGAGCCGAGTTCCATCGTGACGCGTTTCAGGCCCGCGACACCGCATATCCGCCGTCCGACGTCAGCGCTCCCCGTGAAACTGATCTTGCGAACTCGGGCATCGGCGGCCAGCAGGCTGCCAAGTTCAGCCCCGCCGCCCGCGAGACAGGCGATTCCGAGCGGCGGCAGACCGCATTCGAGAAGGATTTCGACGAGCCGCAACGCGGTGAGCGGCGTATCGCTGGCCGGCTTCAACACCACGCTATTGCCACCCGCCAAAGCCGGCCCGACCTTGTGGCAAACCAGATTGAGTGGAAAGTTGAACGGCGTGATCGCCAGCACCACGCCGCATGGCACTCGCAGCGTAAACCCCAGTTTGCCAGTTCCGCCCGGAGCGGCGTCGAGCGGCAACTGTTCGCCCGCGACACGCCGCGCTTCGTCGGCGGACAACGCGAGTGTCTCCGCCGCGCGAGTCACCTCGAAGACGCCTTCGGCGAGCGTCTTGCCTTCTTCCAAGCTGATCAATCGGCCGAGTTCGCGTTGTTCGTCGAGCAACCGTTGGCTGGCCCGCCGCAGAATGTTGGCTCGATCGTACGCGGGTAGCGCTCGCATTGCCGCCGCCCCGGCGACCGCCCCGGCCAATGCGCGTTCCGCCTCCGCCGGTCCCGCCAGCGCGACCGCGTCAATCGCCGACCCATCGTAGGGATTGTTCACCGGCATGTCCCGGCCCGTCGCTACCCATTCCCCCGCGATCCACAGCTTCCGCATCGCCGCCTCCTATGATCCAAAACCGTGTTGCTGACCTGTTGCCGAAGCGGACGCTGTCGCCGACCGCTGGTTGTTGTTCGCCCAGCCTCGCCGCCGCCATCGGCCCGTTCGCATGGTCGGTTCCGTCCGGCGGCTTGAGCCATGCCAACGGCCGGCAAGGTTCGGACCATGCCAATGGCCGGCTCTGGCGGCCGGCACGGCGGCCGGCTCCCGGCTCTGGCGGCCGTCGCTTGCCGCGCGGCGGCTTGGCCGTTAGCTTGGCGTCTACCATGCTAGCTCCCATTATTGGCCATGACGCGGTGTTCGAGCGTTTTCGGCGGGCCCTGCGACGCGGCCGGCTCGCCAGCACGTTTCTGTTTGTGGGACCGGCGGGAATCGGCAAGCGGCTCACGGCGTTCCGGATCGCTCAGAGCCTATTGTGCGAAACGTTTCCGGAGACCGCGTTGGAAGCGTGTGGCGAATGTCCGGCATGCCTGATGTTTCAAGCCGGAACCCATCCCGATTTTACGGTGATTCAAAAGCCGTCCGACCGCGCTACCATTCCGCTGGAACTGTTTGTCGGCGACCGGGAAGATCGAATGCAGACCGGGTTGTGCCACGCGATCTCGCTCAAGCCGTTTCGCGGCGGCCGCAAGATCGCGGTGATCGATGACGCCGACTATCTGAATGTCGAAGGCGCCAATTGCCTGCTGAAAACGCTCGAAGAACCGCCGCCACGGTCGCTCCTGATCCTGATCAGCACCAGCGAGCAGAAGCAGTTGCCCACGATCCGATCGCGGTGCCAAACCGTGCGGTTTCGGCCGTTCGCCACCGAGGAACTGGCCCAGTTGATCGTAGCGCAAGGCATTGTCGAATCGCCCGCCGAAGCCGCCACGCTCGCCGAACTGGCCAACGGCAGCCTGCAACGAGCCCGCGACTTGGCGGACAGCGAACTGCGGGACTTCCGCGCCAAGCTGCTGAAGGAACTGCCGCCATTCAACTGGATCACGTTGTCGCTGGCGAAGGAGCTCGCCAAGGTCGTCGAGGGAGCGGGCAAGGAATCGGCGGCGAAACGCGGCCGGTTCCGCCTGTTGATTGGTTTCGCGACCGACTTCTACGAGCAACTGATGAATGGGCTCGTGGGCGCCCCGATGGCCGGCGACAAGCCGTTGCGAGCGGCGGTGCAGGCCGGCTTGCGAGCTTGGCCGGGCACGGCGGAAACGGCCGCCGACTGCCTGGACACCTGCCTGACGATGGAAGGGTACATCGACCAGAACGCGAATCTCGGCACGCTCGCCGAATGCTGGCTCGATGAACTGTCCGACAAGGCCCGGATGCCGGCCATTCGTCCGCGATAACCGGGACGATCGCTTCGGCGTGCTCGGCGCAGCCCGTCCTTGGTACGACGGACATCTTGTCCGTCGACGCGCGAGCCGGAGCGCTTACGGCTCGAAGAACGCTGTGCGTTACGCCTGCGGGCTGAAGCACGCAAGGTGCTCGCGACGGACAAGATGTCCGTCGTACAAAACAGGACGCCGCTACCGAATGGGCGGATCGGCGCAGACCGTCCTTGGTACGACGGACATCTTGTCCGTCGACGCGCGAGCCCGAGCGCTTACGGCTCGAAGAACGCTAACCGTTACGTCAGCGGGCTGAGGCACGCACG
>CAIXSC010000706.1 GCA_903921945.1 uncultured Planctomycetaceae bacterium | reverse complement strand
CAGCCAGCGCGGCTTTGCAGCTCGAAGCGTGCCGGCCCCAGCGGCAACGGACACGACGTCCGTCGTACAAAGAGCAGGTTTTTCCCGACCCGACTGCGGAATCGCGGCCTTCGCTCGGTGTGACGGACAAGACGTCCGTCGTACGAAAAAGTCGCACTACTGGCCGGCGGATGAACTGGCAGGCACGACGAACGAATTTATTTCCGCTTGGTTTCCAGTTCCTGCGACCGAAGGCACTCGCGGGGGGTGATCACGCCGTCGCCGTCCAGGTCGAACTTCGCGAACTCCGCCGCCTTCGAGTCGCTCCAGAGTGTCGCGTACTCGGACATCGTGATCTGTCCGTCCGCGTCCTCGTCGTTGCGCGCAAACCAATCCGGGAGGCCCTTCGGCATTCGCTCGGCGACCGTGCGTTGGCGGTAGCTGCGCTTTTCACCGGATTGCTTCGTGTCTCCACGGCTGGAACCATACCCCGAACCGCTCGACGAACGATATCCCGAGTAACCACCACTCCCACTCCCGCTGCCACTGCCGCTTCCGCTGGTCGATGCGGTCGCGCTGCTCGCGCTACTGCTACCAGTGCCCGCATCGCGGCCGAACGAGCCAAGCTTGGCGGTCAGTTCGTCCAGGGTCACGGTGCCATCGTTGTTCGCGTCGGTGTCGCGGGTGATCGAACGAACGTTCGCCCATTCATCTTTGTCGAGCACTCCGTTCTTGTTCGCGTCGTTTTGTTTCAGCAAGCCCTCCGCATACGCGCGCACCCGAGCGGCCTCGCCCGAACCGCTCGACGAACCGCTGCTGGAACTGCCGCCCGAAGAACTGG
This sequence comes from uncultured Planctomycetaceae bacterium, assembly GCA_903921945.1. Lineage (GTDB taxonomy): Bacteria > Planctomycetota > Planctomycetia > Pirellulales > Pirellulaceae > CAIXSC01. Next base: position 12,342 of record CAIXSC010000706.1, on the reverse strand, counting down.
TCGTCGGGGAACTGGATCGCGGCAAGTAGCCAAAGCGTCGAGCGATCCGCTGATTCAGCTCCTCGCGGTCTAAACGGCCATCTTTGTTGAGATCGCTCTCTTTCGGATCGGATTGCCACGGAGCCTTTTCGATCTCAGCCTTATCGAGTACGCCATCTTTGTTGAGGTCGTAGTCGGCCATCATCTTGTCCACATACTCGATCACCCGCCGGTCGTACTGCGTCGCACTCGTGGAAGCGCCACTTGTAGTTCGCGGAGCCAGTGGAACATCGAATCCCGGCGGTTTTGGCGCGGTCGACGCCTCTCCGAACCCTGGGAACCCGCCCTTCGAACTGCCGCTCGACGAGCCCGATGACCCTGACGACCCCGACGAGGAACTGGAAGCCCCACTGAATCCGGATCGGCCGCCACCAAACCCGCTCCCGCTCGAAGACGGAGACGCCGGCGCGGACGATGGATTCGACGACGAGCTTGCGGGCGGGCCGGATGACGAACTCGACGATCCACCCGCGCCATTTGCGGCCTCGCGGGCCGCGTTCCGCTTCTCCATCGCCTCGATCATTTTCGCGACCGGAATATCGCGAGACATGTCGAGGCCGGCGTCCCGCGCGGCCCCCTCGAGGAAATACCGCGAGCGGCCCGACATCTCCGACGGTTCGAGAATGCCGTTGCTATTCTCGTCCATTCGCCCGATGAAATCTTTCGGGTCATAGCGGCGGCGGTCTTTGTCGCGATCGCGGTCGCGATCACGGTCACGCCGGTCGGAATCCTGAGCGGAGGCGATCGCACCCACGTTCGACCCGAACCCGCCGCCCGCCCCGCCAAAATCCACGACGAAGCCGGCCACCACCGCTGCCAACAGGCAGGGAAACGCCTTTTTGGCCACCGCCGACCACCAACGCGGGCGGCGTCGCGAGCCATTCACGCAAGAAACCAGAGTGACCGACATCGTGTTTATCCCCATGACGGAGGGTGCGCAATCGCCGTCGGCGATTTCCGTACTACGTTAATGTCGGCGGTTGCCCCAGGGTTTCGCTGGTCCCGCCGAAATTCGCGAATTTTCTCGAAACTTTGCAGGACCCGTGGGGTTACAAATCGGAGGGGCGGCTCATGTGAACGCCCCGTCATTGGTCCCGGAGCCGGTTGGGTCCGGTTCCGCCCCGAATTGCCCGCCGAGGAGCTCGTCTGCCATGTCATCTCGTCTTAATCTGTTTCTAGCTCTAGCTTTACTGGTCGGAGGCAGCTTGCCTGCCGCAGCCTTGGCCCAAGGTCCGGGCGGTCCCGGCGGCCGCGGTGGCTTCGGGATGTTCGGCGGCGGCGGCGGCGGTGACCTCATGCTGCTCCAAAACGACGACGTCCGCGCCGAATTGGGCTTGGTCGACGATCAAGTCGAAAAGCTGCGTGGCATCGGCGACAAGATGCGCGACGAAATGCGATCCATGTTCTCCGGTTTCCGCGACCTGAGCGATGACGAGCGCCGCGCCAAATTCGAGGAAATGCGGACCAAGATGGAAGACCGTGCGAAGGAAGTCCAAAAGGAAATGGACGAAATCCTCCTGCCGCACCAATCCAAGCGGTTGAAGCAGATCGGCCGGCAACTCCGCTCCCGCCAAGGCGGCAGCAACGGCATTAGTCCGGACGCCGTCGCTACCGAACTGAAGCTCAGCGACGATCAAAAGGAAAAGCTTCGCGAGAAGGCTCAGGAAGTCGAAAAGAAACTGCGCGAGAAGGTGGCGAAGATGCGCAAAGAGGCCGAAGACGATCTGTTGAGCGTCCTGACGCCCGAACAGCGGGCCGAATGGCGCGACCTGATCGGCGAACCGTTCGAGTTGCAGTTCCGCGGCTTCGGCGGTCGCGGCGGTCCGGGTGGCCCGGGCGGTCAAGGTGGCCCGGGTGGACGGGGCAATCCCCAGGGCAACTAGGGATTCGTGATGGCCAAAGCCGGCCGCCGCTGGCGCGTTTCCGGCGGCGGACCGATCGGCGCACTGAGAAGTTGTTTTAAGTTCAGGGGTGGAAACATGGTCGCGATGGAAGCGGGCGAAATCCTGCTACGGCGGGGGTTGCTCAACCGCCAGCAGTTTGAAGTCGCGCGAGCCTCCGCCCCTGACGGTTCGCGGTTCGTCGAGCTTGCGGTCGAAAAGGGCTACGTCGGCGAAGAGGACGCCCTGCGAGCGATTGGCGACGAAGTCGGGCTCGACTACATCGACTTGCCGCAGGCCGACGTCGATCTGTCGCTGTTGAAGATTTTCCCCCATCGGCTCATCCACCGCCAATCGCTCTTTCCGGTCCGTCGCACCAACGGGTCGCTCGTGGTGGCGACCAGCGATCCGTTCGACTTGTATCCGCTCGATGAAGTCGCGGCGGCGACCGGATTGGCCGTCGTCCCGGTGTTGGCTGGCAAGGCCGAGATCGCGAAGCTCATCAAAAAGCATTTGGGCGTCGGCAGCGAGACGGTCCAGGGGTTGATTGACCAGACGGCCGAGGAAGAAGAAGTCCAACTGCTGAGCGACATCGAGACGGATGGCTCGGAACTGTCCGAGCAGGCGCAAGAGGCGTCGGTCGTTCGGCTGGTGAACGAAATTTTGGTGGAGGCGATCGAGTCGCGGGCGAGCGACGTCCACATCGAGTCGCAGGGGAGCGGGTTGGTGATTCGCTACCGGATCGACGGCATCCTGTTGCCGCAGCCGGTTCCTCCCGAAATCAATCGGTTCCAATCGGCGATCATCAGCCGGTTGAAGATCATGTCGCGGTTGAACATCGCGGAGAAGCGGTTGCCGCAAGACGGCCGGATCAAGTTGCGGGTGAGCGGGCGGGAGATCGACGTCCGCGTCTCGGTGATTCCGATGATCCATGGCGAGAGCATCGTCATGCGTATCCTGGACAAAGGAGCGATGTCGTTCGAGCTGAGGAAGCTCGGCATGCATGAGCGAACCTACAAGGTGTTTCGCGAGATCATCGACTTGCCGCACGGTATCGTTTTGGTGACCGGTCCGACGGGCTCGGGAAAAACGACCACGCTCTATAGCGCGTTGCTCGAGATCAACACTCCGGACTTGAAGATCATCACAACCGAGGACCCGGTCGAATACCAGTTGGAAGGCATCAATCAGATTCAGGTGCATCCGAAGATTGGGCTGACATTCGCGGCATCGCTGCGGAGTATTTTGCGGCACGATCCGGACGTGGTGCTGATCGGCGAAATCCGCGATCTCGAAACGGCGGAAAACGCGATCCAAGCGTCGCTGACCGGCCACTTGGTGTTCAGCACCTTGCACACGAATGACGCGGCGAGCGCCTACACGCGTTTGGTTGACATGGGGGTCGAGCCGTTCTTGGTGGCAAGCACGGTCGAGGCGGTGATGGCTCAGCGGCTTGTGCGGCGGCTGTGTCCCAAATGCAAGCAGCCGATCCGGCCGACGGCGGACGAGTTGCCGGTCGATTTCCCGATGGACGAGATTCCAGCCGAGGGACTGTTTGGGCCCGTGGGTTGTCGAGCGTGCCGCCAGATCGGTTTCGCGGGCCGAATGGGTATCTACGAATTGATGGTCACGTCCGAGGACGTGCGCCAGTTGGCTCAAGATCGCGCGAGCAGTTGGAAGGTGAAGCAAGCGGCGGTTCGCAACGGCATGCGCACCTTGCGGCAGGATGGTTGGGACAAGGTGCTCAAAGGGTCGACGACGGCCGAGGAAATTATGCGGGTCACCAAGGGCGACCGCGACGTGTCGATGACCAGTTCACCCGCTACCACGTAGGCCGCCGCCATGCCAGATTTCGCCTACGTCGCCCGCAATCAGCAAGGGGCGAAAATCGCCGGAACCGTCAGCGCGAATTCGGAACGCGAGGCGCTCGCGATCCTCACGGGGCAGTCGTTGTTCCCGATCAACGTCGCCGCGGCGAAGTCGGCGTCCGCGGGGTTCATGCAGAGTAAAAAGGTGCGCGGCCAGCAAATGGCGGTGGTCTACGCCCAGCTCGCCGCGCTGCTGCGGAGCGGCGTGCCGCTGTTACGGTCGATCTCTGTGCTCCGCGAGCAGTCTTCCAAACCGGTGCTGAAAGAGATCCTGAACGACGTGTACGCGAAGGTCGAGTCCGGTTCGACGTTCGCCGAAGCGATCGCTCGGCATCCCGGCGCGTTTGGCGAGATGGCGGTGAACATGGTTCGGGCCGGTGGCGAAGGCGGTTTTTTGGAAGACGCTTTGGAACGCGTCGCGCAGTTCACCGAACAGCAAGAAGACCTGAAGGGCCGGACCCTCGGGGCGTTGGCGTATCCGATATTCCTGGCCACTGTCGGCACGCTGGTTGTGATGGGCTTGATGATTTTCTTCGTCCCCAAGTTCGCTTCGCTGTTCGACAACCTTCGCGAGCGGGGCGAACTGCCGGCGGCCACCGAAATCCTGCTATGGATCAGCGACACGATGCGGGCCTGGTGGTGGATCGTCGCGATCGCCGCCACGGGCGTCTATCTGTGGCTGAAGAATTGGCTGGCGACACCCAAAGGCCGGTTTGTCAGCGATTTGCTGAAGCTGCGAGCTCCGGTGATCGGCGCCATTTACCAGGCGCTCGCCGTGTCCCGCTTCTGCCGAGTGCTCGGCACACTGCTGAAGAACGGCGTGCCGATCTTGAAGTCGCTTGAAATCAGTCGCGAAGCGGCCGGCAACAAGCTGCTCTCGCAAGCCATCGCCGACGCCTCGGAGAACATTTCCGCTGGCCAGTCGCTGGCCGAGCCATTGGCGGCCAGCGGCTATTTCCCCAAGGCGGTTGTGGAAATGATCGCGGTGGCTGAAGAATCGAATTCGCTCGATAAAGTGCTGGTCGACATCGCGGACGGCCTGGAGAAACGCACGTTCCGACAATTGGACTTGGTGGTTCGCTTGCTGGAACCGATGATGCTGCTGGTCTTGGCCGGCGTGGTGCTAATGGTGGTCATCGCCTTGCTGCTGCCCGTGATCAAGATGAGCGGCACGGTCTAGGAACGGGCTTGTCGAGCCGGCTGCGGTTCAGTGAGCCTCAGTGAGAGATCGAGCAAGAGATAACGAAACAGGGAGAACAATCGCATGCGACGTAGGAAAGCGGAACGCCGGACCCGAAGCGGGTTCACGTTGATGGAAGTGTTGCTCGTGCTGGTCATCCTGGTGATCCTGGGAGGGGTGGTTGGCGTCGCGATCAACTCGAGCCGCAAGCGGGCTTTCGCCAGCTCGGCGCTCGTGCAATTGAAATCGCTCAAGGGGCCGCTCGAAAGTTTCAACTTGGACATCGGCTCGTACCCGACTTCGCAGCAGGGGCTGTCCGCGTTGCGGGCGGCGCCGGCCGATCTACCGAACCCGGCCAAATGGAGCGGACCGTATTTGAGTTCCGAATTGGAACCCGATCCGTGGGGCAATGCGTACCAGTACGAGGGCGGCGGCACCCAGTATCGGGCTTGGTCGTTCGGCCCCAATGGCGTGAACGAGCAGGGGGGCGGGGATGATATTTCGGTGGCTGGCGAATAGCCGGCGGCGGTCCCGAGTCCGCCGCCCCGCGTTCACGCTGATGGAACTGCTGTTGGTGCTCGCCCTGATGGTGGCGATCGCCGCCATCGCGTGGCCTGCCATCCGCGGCTCGTTCGACACCCAGCGGCTCGGAAAGGCGGCCGACCAATTGCGAGCGGCATTTGGCAAGACGCGCGTCCGGGCAATGCGAACGGGCGCGATTCACGTGTTCCGTTTCCAGCCGGGCCGCGGCGGTTACGGCTCGGAAACTTGGACGGCGTCGGCCGAGGAAGTCGTTTCGGCGGCGACGGCGGCGGGCGGAATCGCCTCCGGTCCGCCAATACCGACAGCCACCGCGCCGCCCACAAGCAGCACCGACACGCTTCCCGATGGCATCGTGTTTCACATGGCGGAGGTGACCGTCGATGCCCGCGCCGCGAATCTACTTGGCGCGGGCGGCCAGGGCGGGGATGGTGAAACGGCCGAATGGTCGTCCCCCATCTTCTTCTATCCCGACGGCACCACGTCCAACACCCACGTGGTGCTCGCGAACGAACGCGGCCAAGCGATCGTCGTCACACTCCGCGGAATCACTGGCCTATCGTTGCCCAGCGATATCACGTCCCTCGAGCAACTCGCGCGGTAGGAGCGTACCCGATGTCGGCAATTCGGCGCCGCGACCGCGGCCTCACGCTGCTCGAAGTCATTCTCGCGCTCATCATCCTCGGGGGAGCGCTCGTCGCGATCGGCGAGCTGATCCGCACCGCTTCGCGCAGCGCTCGGGACGCTCGGGATGCCACCAGCGCCCAAGTGATCGCGGATAGCCTCATGTCCGAGATCGCCGCCGGCGTCGTTCCCCCGCAGCCAATCGAGCGTCAACCCGATCCGATCGATCCGGATTTCGTCGTGACCGTCATGGTCGAGCGGCCAACGCAGTCGGGCCTCATCCAGGTTATGGTGCTCGTGGAACGGGCCGACGCGCTGCTCGTCGGTCGCAAGGCGGAAGGCTTCCGACTGGTGCGCTGGATGCTCGACCCGGGCGTGGAACTGGCCGCGCCCGCGAGCGGGACAGACACCGGGACCAGCACGGGGACCGCGAGCGGTACCGCGACGGGTAGTTAAACGGTTAGGGTTCGCGAGTACGAGCGAACTGTTTTTGCAGGCCTCGAGCCGGAGTGGGTTATGCCGCGAAATATGCTCGCAAGTCGTGTTGCTAATCGGCCAACGCACCGCGTGCCACTCGCCAGTCCCGAGCACACGATCACGGCGGTTCGAAACCAGCGAGAGCGATCGGCGCCGCATGGGGTGGGCCTTCTTTTTGAGAAGCGGCGTCGGCGGGCGGGCGTCACGTTGTTGGAATTGATCTTGGCGCTAGCGTTGACCGTGATCCTGCTCGGCGCGATCACGATGGCGATTCAAATGAATCTCCGCAGCTTGGACTCGCGGCGATCGAGTGTTGAGGAGGCGCAACTGGCGCGCGCCGTGTTGCGCATGATCAGCGAGGACATTCGGACAGCGGTGCAATACGAACCGCAAGACTTCTCCGCGGTTGAGAAGATGATCGAGAACACGATTTCGTCCCAGGTCAGTTCGGCGGCCGGCGCCCTCGGCGCCGCCGCAGGCGCGCTCGGCGGAGCGCCGGGAGGCGCGGGCGGGCCCGGGGGTGGTTTCGCGCCGGGCGGTGGCATGGGTGGCGGGCCTGGCGGTGGCCCGGGTGGCGGTCGCGGTGGACGCGGTGGGCCAGGAGGTGGGCCAGGTGGTGGTCCCGGGATTGGACCAGGCGGCCCCGGTGGTCCCGGTGGTCCGGGTGGAAACCGTGGAGGCCCCGGTGGAGGCCCGGGTGGAGGCCCGGGTAGCGGTCGTGGCGGTGGCCCGGGGGGCGGTTTTTCAGGCGGTCCTGGCGGAGCTGCCGGCGGGAATGCTGGCGCAGGCAACCCGGGCGGTGGAAATGCCGACAGCGGCGACGGTTCACAAGCCGGTGGCGGCCGAGGCAATGGAGGTGGCGGTGGCGGTGGCGGACCAGGTAGTGGTCGCGGTGGTGGTGGCGCCGGCATGGGCCCCGGCGGCATGGGACCGGGTGGAATGGGGCCGGGAAGCGGTGGACCGGGCGCTGGTGGCCCCGGTGGCGGCCGGGGCGGACCCGGCGGTGGGCGGGGCGGCATGGGCGCGGGAGCCGGCGGCGGATTTGCCGGTGGAATGGGCATGCCAATCGGCTCGGGAGTACCGGTCAATACGGGCACGGGCGGTTCCGGCTCGGGCGGCTCGGGAACCGGCATGGGAACCGCCGGTGCCAGCGGCATGGCAGGCGGTGAGGGCGGTTCGGAATTGACGGCCCCTGAGAACATCGCCGAGTCTGCTTTGCCGACTTCGGCGCCCGGATTGTTCGGCAACAAAACCGAGTTGCAGCTCGATGTCAGCCGCTTGCCGCGGCTCGAACAATATCAAAAGCTGTTGGGTGGCGCCGGTTCGGTGACGGATGTGCCGAGCGATCTAAAAACGGTGGCGTACTACGTTCGTGGCCCCGCCTCCGCGCCGCCGGATACCGGATTCGCTCCTCAGGGCACGCTAACGGCCAGCGACAGCATGCGAGCCGGCCTGGTGCGCCGGGAACTCGACCGGGCGGTCAGCCAGTACGCGAACGAACAGGGGCAGATGGAACAGTTGAATCAGCAGGGCGAGCTGATCGCGCCCGAGGTCGTCGGCTTGGAGTTTCGGTATTTCGATGGGTCGCAGTGGATGGAATTCTGGGATTCGCAGCAGATCCAAGGTTTGCCGCTGGCGGTGGAAATCACGCTCGCGATCCAGCCCGGAACGCGTTGGGATGGTGTCTCGCAACAAACGCCGACGGCCGCGAACAGTGGTGGCTGGGGCTTTGGCTTCGGCTCCAGCGCCGCAGCCCCGACCCCACCCGCCCCCAAGCTCTACCGGCAGGTAGTGCGGTTGGCGGCCGCTCGCGCGAACGCCGGCATGCAATCCAGCACGACCAGCGGTGCGACGAGTGACACCGGCGCAGGCAGTAGCGGGGCGACAGGGGGAACGGGTCCATGAGCTGGCAGCCGCCCCCTTCCACCCCAGCGACGACGACGGCGGACGATCATGCTCGGACGAGGGCGGAGGCGTTCCCAGCGCCGCCAACTTGGGCCGGACGTCCGCCGCTGACGAACAACCGGCTTCCGAGCCGGTTGCGGCGAGTGTCACGCGGCATGATCCTCATCATCGTGCTGGTGGTTGTCGCTGTGTTGGCGTTGGGCGCGTACGCGTTCGCGGAACTGATGGTTTCGCAGCGGTCGGCGTCGCGACTGACGGGCCGTCAGTTGCAAGCCCGTGCCTTGGCCGAATCGGGTGTCGACATGGTGCGGTACTTTCTAGGCCAACCGCGGTCCGAGCGTGCGGCGGCCGGTGGGTTGTACGACAATCCCCAGCAGTTCCAGGGCATCACGGTGTTCGATGATCCAGATCCGATGGAACGTGGCAAATTCACGCTCCTGGCCCCGAATCTCGACGAGAACGATCAGTTGGCGGGGATTCGCTATGGACTGGGCGACGAGTCCGCGCGGTTGAATCTGAATCTGCTCCTGGTTGCCGACAAAAAACTTCCCGGCTCGGGCCGCACGCTGCTCAAGGGCGTGCCGGGCATGACGGACGACGTCGCGGATGCGATTCTGGACTGGGTCGACGACGACGAGGAACCCCGCGAGTTCGGCTGCGAGAACGAATACTATTCGGGGCTCACCCCGGCCTACCGGACCGCGAACCGACCGCTGATGACCCTGGAGGAACTCCTCTTGGTTCGCGGAATCACTCCGGAGGTTCTGTTCGGTTACGACGTCAATCGCAACGGGATGGTCGATCCGAACGAGGCCCCTGGCGGGGCGACTGCGGGAACGGACGCGACGGTTCAGCTCGGCTGGTCCCAATTCCTCACGCTGACCAGTAAAGAGTTGAACGTAAACGCGGCTGGCGAGCCGCGGATCAACATCAACCAAGACGACCTTCAAGGGCTGTACGAGGCGTTGACTTCGCGGCTGGGTAACGACGCATGGGCGTCCTACATCATCGCTTACCGGCAGTACGGGCCGTCAAACGGCGCGGGGCAAGCCACGGCTTGGCAGGGCGGCAATGTCGACTTTTCCCGACCGGGCAACACGAAGTTCGGCCAAGTGCTGGACTTGATCGGTTCGAAAGTGCAAGTCGCCGGCGGAGGCGGCAACCGGCTCTACAATTCCCCCTTTCCCAATGACATTGTCGCGATGGGCGGCTACCTGCCGATCATGCTCGACAACCTGTCCGCCAGCGACACGCCGGTGCTTCCGGGCCGCCTGAACATCAATCAAGCGCCGAAAAACCTGCTGCAGGCGATCCCGGGCATGACCGAGCAAATGTTGACCGAGATCCTCAGCCGCCGCATTCCCGAACCCGACGTGAACCTGCCGATTCGGCGCCACGAGGCGTGGTTGATGGCGGAAGGGATTGTCACGCTGGAGGAAATGAAACTGCTGGCGCCATTCCTGTGCGCGGGAGGAGACGTCTACCGGGCCCAGGTGGTCGGCTATTTCCAGGGCGGAGCGATGGCTTCCCGCGTCGAAGTCCTTCTTGACGCTACCGAATCGCCACCGCGCGTATTACTGTGGAGAGACCTGAGCCATCTGGGACGCGGTTACGCCCTGGAAACCCTGGGCGTCGATTTGGCCGGCGCGGGCGTTCCCTGAATAGGCCTGGCGAGCCTTCGGCATCCTAAAACCTTTTCAAGTCGATTGTTGTTTGCCGTGTCCGCGACCCGCGGGAGCCGGCTGAGTTGAGGGCAACCGCCTATGACGCGGATTTTGGCACTGGAATGGGACTCGCGCGAGGCCCGAGTTGTCGTTGCCCGCCGCCGTGGCCGGACGGCGGTGATCGAGCAAGCTTTCGCGGAACCTTGGGAAGGCTCCGCCCCGGCGCTCGACAAGATGCTCGCCGCCCACGGACTACGCCGCGTCGACACGCTGGTCGCCGTCGGTCGGGCCAGCATCGAGTTGCGGCTGTTGAGCTTGCCGCCTGTCCCGCCGGAAGAACTGCCCGATATTGTGCGGTTCCAAGCCTTGAAACAGTTCTCCTCGGTCGGTGACGATTGGCCGATCGACTTCGTCCCGGTCGTGGTCACCGCCGCGTCGGCGGCTAGCGCTAGCTCACTGGCGGTTAGCTCTAGCTCACCGGCGGCTGGCGCCAACGGTGCCGCCGCGGCTGGAACTCCGGGAGCGGCCAGTGGAACAGCGGGCGGGGCGGCCGGGGCTGGTCTTGGTGCTGGTCTTGGTGCTGGTTCCACGAGCAAAACGGACGGCGACCGGCCCGAGTCGACGCAAGTGCTCGCGGCCGCGATCGCACCCGATCTGATCAAGCAGGTGCGGATGACCTGCGCGGCGGCCGAAGTCGAACCGAAACGGATCGTGCTGCGACCGTACGCCGCCGCCGCTCTGTGGCAACATCACGGGCGCGCCCCAGGGTGCCTGCTGATGGTCGATTTGCTTGCCGAGGAAGTCGACCTGACGGTGCTGATCGACAGCCAAGTTGTGTTCATTCGCACCGTGAAACTGCCCCTCGGGGAAGACCCGGCGGAAACGGCGCGGTGGTTGGCGGGCGAATCCAAACGAACGCTCGCGGCGGCGGCGAATCAACTGGGGGGCCGCCGCGCCGAACGGGTCGTGCTGTGCGGCGACACCGAAGATTACGCGCCGGTCCGACGAGCCTTCGAGAAGTTGATCAATCTGCCGCTCGAACTGTTCGATCCGTTCGACGGACTAACGCTGGAACAGGACGTCGCCGCGCGGCGGCCTACGCACCGCGGCCGCTTCGCCGCGCTGCTCGGCATGGTGGTGGAAGAGGCGGCCGGCGTGAACTCCGGTATCGACTTCCTCAACCCGCGTCGGCCACCCAAGCCGCCCGATCGCCGCCGGCTGTACATGCTCGCCGCCGGCGCCGCCGCCGCGGTCGCGCTCAGCATCGGTTACTACGTCTGGTCGGAACTCGCCGACTACGATCGACAGACGCTCGCGCTCAAAGCGGAAGCCGCGGAAGTCGACGCCGAAATCAAACGGCTCGAAAAGTCGGTGCGGGAGTCGCAATCGGTCGACGAGTTTGTCGCGGGCGATGTCACCTGGCTCGATGAGCTGCACACCGTTTCCAATCGCTTCCTGCCCGCCGAACAGGCGATCGCGAGCCAACTATCCTGCCTGGTCCAGCAAGGCGGCGGCGGCCAATTGGTCATCGAAGGCCATGTGAAACAGTCCAGCTTGCTCGATGACCTGGAAAGCCGGCTGCGCGATCCCCGCCATCATGTGAACGGATCCGGCGGCACCTTCGACCCGCGACAAACGATTTACCCGTGGCAATTCAAAGAGACCATCCAAATCGACGCGCTAACAGCCTCCACGGCGGCGCCAGCCAAGTCTCTGCCAAACGCCACTCAAGGCAAGACGCCAAACGCGCCCCAAAACGCGGTTCCAGGCCAGGCGATTGGCACGGCTCCCGGCACCATTCCGGGGAAAACTTCGGGCAACTCTCCGGGCACCAGTCCGGGCACCAGTCCGGGCACCAGTCCAGGCAACTCTTCAAGTAACGCTCCGGGCAGCAGTCCTGGAGCAACTCCAGATAAGACTCCAGACAAGACTCCAGATAAGACCCCGGGGCCGCCGGTTCCATCGCCCGCGAAACCAGCGGTGCCGCCCACGGCGCAAAGACCACTGGAGAAGCCTCAGAAACAGCCGCTGGCGACCGCCGCCGCGATATCGGCGTCCATGGCGCTCGGAGGTGGCCGATGAATTCCCGCGAACGTCAACTCGCGATTGCCACGGGCGTGGTGGTCGGTCTGTTATTGCTGTTTTTCCTTTATCAAAGCCTGGAT
>CAIXSC010000705.1 GCA_903921945.1 uncultured Planctomycetaceae bacterium | reverse complement strand
TCCACGATCAGCTCCACGATTCGACTCTCCGTCCGGAATATTAAACGAACGGTGTCGTATTAGAGAATTGACCTCCTCGATGACGGAAGATACATCCAATGAATCATGGCATTGCTCCTCAAATCTCGTGGGCGGCGGACGGTGGCGACCGTCGGTGCGTCAGCAACCCCTCCTCAGGCGAGCGACCGACAGTTTGAGGCGTTCACGCTGTCGATGCAAAGGAGGCTGGCGGTGGCAGTGGACACGAGCGCGTTCTCCGTGGCTGAATCCATCAGAAAACCGCGGGGTACACGGTGGCTCGGGAGGTTCACGGCGGACTTCACGCGACAGCAGACGCGAGAATCTTACCGTAGCTGAAGAATTGCAAGACTTGGGTGATCGGACTTGAGATACGAGGACGCAGGCATTGTTACCCTGTGCACAAACATGCTTGCGAAAAACGCCTCTACCAACACCGTCGACTGAGGTCTTTTGCCTAGCCCCGAAAGCTGGTGCCGAATGTCGCGATCACGTTTTCCGGAAGGTGGGTGGCTACTCGCGTGAAGTCCTATTCTCACCGGAGTTAGCCAAGAGCGAAAGCTGGCCGCCGTAGGCGACATCGATCGCTGCCCTTCGAACCTCCTCGGCAAACAAATCGAAATTCTCCAGCGTAAGCGTGCCGTCTTGCCGCGCGCGTTCGATAGCTGCCTTGCAATAGTCTGTCGCGGATTCACCAAGGCAGGCGTCAGCCCACTCAAGAAGCTCGGTGAGGCGACATTCAAGTTGGTTCATTGTGCTTTCCCAATCCTTCCTCGCGGTCCAGTCCTTCTATTCTTACCAGCTGGCCCTCGGTGTTGGTGGAGACCCGTATGGTGAGCGTAGTCCGAGGCGGAAATTCCTGCAACGCACAATCGTTGCCTACGATGCAGAAAATCGATCGGCCGTGCTGCAATGGCCAAACGACTGGCGCCTTCGGTCCCGTGGCAACCAAGAAAGTTGGCTCACGGTTCCGTCCAACCCTGGGCCGGAGCCGACGATGCAGAGCCAGAACCGACCGCCCATTTGGGGGCAGTATTGCCACCGCAAGCACTTGCGCCAAGCGGGCCTACGCCTTTCTTCCTTGGAAAAGGCGAAGTCAGGGATATGTCTGCTTTGAAACAACGTTCCGAGCCTCGAATCGCTCGCTGGCCTACCACCCACAGTCATCGGGACATAGCCCGTGGCTGCGTGGCTGAGGGCCCAAAAAACGTGCCTTGAGCCGGGTGGAGGATCTCTCTACGATCGCCGCGCGTCGATGGATCCGTCTGTTCGCTCCCGCGTCGCCACGTTGCGCGACGCCACGACATTCCCGCCATGCTTGACTATGACGTTCAACGTTGCACGCGGCGCTGCGCGGCCACCGACCGGGAATTGAAACCCGGCGATCCGTGCTACTCGACGCTCGTGCCGCGCGGCGCGCACGTCGTGCGGCTGGATTACGCCGAGGCCGCCTGGCCCGGACCGTCCGAACAGTCGCTCGGCTGGTGGCGTTCCCGCGTTCCCGATGGCGGGAAGGAGCGCGTCGCCTGGGCGCCCAACGACGTGATGCTCGATTATTTCGCGTACCTCGCGGACCGGCCGGACAAGGCGGATGTGCGGTACGTGCTGGCGCTGTTGCTGATCCGCCGTCGAGTCATCCGGCTCGAAAACACGCTCGTCGACGCGGCGGGCGAAGAAACGTTGGTGGTCGTATGCCCCCGGGATGAATCCGAAAGCCGGCTCGTGGCCGTCATGCCCGACGAACCGCGAATCGCGGAGATCCAGGCGGAATTGTCCAAGCTGCTCTTCGGGGATGCCGCCTCCATCATACCGGAAGGGCTAACCGCCGAAGCCCCTTCGCCTGTCGGCTTGCCGCTCGACGCAGGAGACGCCGCGTGTACCGACGTCTAATGCTGATGCTGGCGCTCGCCTCCGCAGTGGCCGCGAGCAGTGGATGCCGCTGGCTTCCGGGCGCGCGGATGCCTTGGGCCCCCCCCGCGCCCGTCGTCTTCACCGCGCCGCCCACCGCCGACGATATCGTCCGCGCCGTCAACTCCAATTCGGCTCCCATTCGGCAGCTTTCCACCGATAGCGCGACCGTCACCGCCGCCGGCTTTCCGCCGCTGCGAGCGAACCTGGCCTTCGAACGTCCCCAGCGGTTCCGCTTGCGGGCTTCGCTCATCGGCCCCGAGCTGGACGTGGGCAGCAACGAGGAACTGTTCTGGATGTGGGTCAAGCACAGCCCCGAGCCGGGTGTGTTTTATGCGCGGCACGACCAATTCGCGAACAGTCCCGCGCGGCAACTGTTTCCACTCGATCCCTCGCTCGTCGTCGACTCGTTCGGATTGCTCCAACTCGATCCGCTCGCCGCCTACGACGCGCCCCGCGACCTCGGCGACCGCAAGGTGGAGATCCGCACACGAGTCCCGGCCCCGGAAGGCGACTTGACGCGCGTGATCGTCGTTCACGATCGGCACGGCTGGGTGCTCGAACAGCGACTCTTTGACACGGCTGGCCGCAACATCGCCACCGCGCTCGCCTCCGACCATCGCCATTATCCCGAGGCGGGCGTTTCATTGCCGCACCGGCTCGAATTGCGACTGCCCGCCGCGCAACTGAACTTCACCATCAATGTGCGGAACTTCCGCATCAATCAGCTCGACGGCAACCCGGCCCAGCTGTGGACGCTTCCCCAAATGGAAGGCTATCCACTCGTGAATATCGCCGATCCGCGGAACCTGCCCGTTAGTCGCCTCGAGTCGCCCGCGAGCCCCTCCGCCGGCCCGGCCCCTTCCAACACACCGCTCTCCGCGCCGCTCTCGGCGCCGCCCCGGCCCGACGTCTACCGGCCGAACACAAACACCTCGAACGTGCGTTCGCGTTACCGCGGTTTCTGGTAACGCCGCTCGTTCTGGACGCTACGCCCGCTTCGTGCCAAAATGCGACGCGTCGCGGCGTCGCCGCCTCGCCCCGCGGCCTTTGCCGCGCGCCCACCCCGTTCGCGCGGTCCCCGTTCCTTCCTGCGGAGCCTTTTTTATGTCGACTCGGCCAACCGCCGTTCCGATAGCCATGCCCGCGAACTCGCTGATTACGTCTTCACTGATTGCGACTTCGCTCCTTGTGGCGACCCTCGCCAACACGACTCCCACGCGTGCCCAACCAGCCGCAACGGCCTCCTCGGCGACGGCGGACACGCCCGTGAAGACCGTCAAGATTCCCGATGTTTGGAAAAACGCGCCGGGAAGCGGCATTTTCTGGTACCGGGCCTGGGTCGAATTGCCAGCGTCCGCCGAGGGAAAGCCCGGCGAGCTGTTTGTGGAAGCGGCCGACGACGCGCGGGAACTGTTCGTTAACGGCGAAAAGGTCGGCAGCCAAGGCGGCTTTGCGCCGCAGTACCGGTCCGGCTTGGGCGATCCGGAAAAGTTCGCGGTGCCCGCTCGAGTACTACGTCCCGGCCGGTTGAATGTCGTCGCCATTCGCATCTATCAGGAATCGGATCGACGGACAGGTTTCAATGTTGCCGCCCCGGCGCTGTTCGTGGGAACCGAGGCCGCGCGGATGGCGGGCCCTTGGCAAACCCGGGCTGGCGACCGCGATGGCTGGGCCGCCGGACTCGACGCGACCGACCCGCCCTCCGAATCGCGATTCGCGAGTTGGCAACCGGCGGCGGAGATCAACCGCACCCTCAAGAAACTCGCCGATGAGGCCGGTCCGCTAACGCCGGCTGAATCGCTTCGACGGTTCCAAACTCCAGCCGACTTGTCGGTGGAGCTGGTTCTTTCCGAGCCGGACATTGGGCAGCCGTTGCAGCTTTCGTGGGATACACGAGGCCGTCTGTGGGTCGTTGAATTCCGTCAGTATCCGAATCCGGCCGGCTTGAAGATGGTCAGCCGCGACAAATTCCTGCGGGCCGTCTACGACCGCGTGCCGCCGCCACCACCCAAGCACTTCCGTGGCGAGGATCGGATCACGATCCACGAAGACACCGACGGCGACGGTCGCTTCGACCAGCACAAGACCTTCGTGGAAGGACTGAGTTTGGTTTCATCGTGCGCCGTCGGACTGGGCGGCGTCTGGGTGCTCAATCCGCCCTATTTATTGTTCTATCCCGATCGCAATGGCGACGACCTGCCCGATGGCGATCCGGAAGTGCATCTTGAAGGGTTCTGGCTCGAAGATTCGCACTCGATCGCCAACAGCCTGTGTTGGGGGCCGGACGGCTGGCTATACGGAGGCCAGGGAAGCACGGTCAGCGGCGATGTGAAACGTCCCGGGTCGAAAGAGTCGCCGGTCCACTCGATGGGCCAACTGATATGGCGGTACCATCCGGGACGGCGGATTTACGAGGTTTTCGCCGAAGGCGGCGGCAACACGTTTGGCGCCGAAATCGACGCTAAGGGCCGCATCTACTCGGGCCATAACGGCGGCGACACCCGCGGTTTCCATTACGTTCAGGGCGGCTACTTTCAAAAGGGGTTCGGGAAGCATGGCGCGCTAAGCAACCCGTATTCGTTCGGTTACTTTCCGCAAATGGCCCACCATAGCGTGCCGCGGTTCACCCACACCTTCGTCATTTACGAAGAAACGGCGCTTCCGGCGGCCTATCATGGCAAGCTGTTCGGCGTCGAGCCGCTGCAAGGACGCGTGGTTTTTAGCGATTTCCAGCCCGACCGTTCCTCGTTCAAGACTCGCGATCTGGGCTACGCCCTGACGACCACCGATTCCTGGTTTCGTCCCGTGGACATCAAGGCTGGGCCCGATGGCGGACTGTATGTGGCCGACCTCTACGAGCAGCGGATCGATCACGCGAGCCATTACCAGGGCCGCATCGATAAAGGTTCCGGCCGCGTCTACCGCTTGAAGGCGAAGGGCGGTCGCTCCGGCGCGAAGGTCGCACTCGGCGATACCACGGTGTCCAAAACCACGGCGTCCAAAACCACGGCGTCCAAAACCACGGCGTCCAAAACCACGGTGTCCAAAACCACGGCGTCCAAACCGGACCAGCCGCCACCGGCCGCCCCTGCGACTCCGGCCGCCGCCGCCACTCGTTTCGCTCCAGCGCTCGCCGGTTTGCGCAGCGACGATCGCTGGCAGCGTCAAGCCGCTCTGCGAGTGCTCGCCGACGCGGTTGCCGCTAGTCCATCGGCCCCGCTCGCCGCATTCCTCCGCGAGGAACTTTCCAAGGCCCGTGGCCAAACCGCGCTCGAAACGCTCTGGGCGTTGAATCGCGCGGGCGGGCTGGACGAAGCAACGGCTTTGCGCGCCCTCGACCACGACGATCCGTATGTCCGCCTGTGGACCGCGCGGCTGCTCGGCGATCAGAACACGGTGACGCCGGCGGAACGGGAGAAGCTGGCGGAACTCGCGTATCGCGATCCGGAAGTCGCCGTCCGCAGCCAGTTGGCGGCCACCGCGCGGCGCTTGCCCGCCGCCGACGCGCTGGCCATCGTGCGGCCGCTGCTTTCACGCAGCGAGGACGTCGACGACATCCATGTGCCGTTGTTGCTCTGGTGGGCGATCGAGACGCACGCGGAATCGTCCCGAGACGCCATCTTGTCGCTGTTCTCCGACCCGGCCGTGTGGCGGCAGCCACTGGCGCGCAAGCACATCACGCAACGCCTGATGAGACGGTATGCCGCGACGGGAGCCCGCAAAGATTTGTTGGTCTGCGCGCGGCTGCTCGAGCTGGCGCCGGACGACGAGAGCCGCAAGGCGCTGATGGCCGGCTTCGAAGAGGCGTATCAGGGCCGGTCGCTCGCCGGCCTTCCCAACGAGCTGGCGGCGGCGATCGCCAAATCGGGCGGCGCGTCGCTGCCGCTGCGTTTGCGACAGGGCGACGAGCCAGCGGTTCAAGACGCCCTGAAGTTGCTCGGAGACCCGAAGGCGGACAGCAAACTGAGGCGGCAGCTCGTCGAAGTCTTCGGACAAGTGGTCCGCCCGACGGCTTTGCCAACGCTCCTCGCATTGGTCGACAAAGCGGGCGACGAACCACTGCGGCTTGCCACCCTGACCGCTTTGCAAGCGTACGATGACCCGCAAGTCGCTCGGAAGCTGGTCGAATCGCACGCCCGCTGGCCCCGGGACGCTCAGGCAGCCGCCGTCAGCGTCCTGGCCGCTCGCAAACCGTGGACGTTGGCGTTGCTCGACGCCGTCGCCGACGGCCGCGTTCCCCGCGACTCGCTGGCCGCCGCCGACGTGAAGAAACTGGTGCTGCGTCCCGACGCCCAGGTCGCCGCCCGCGTCCGCGAACTGTTCGGCGAAGTGCAAGGGGCCACAACCGGCGAGATGCGGGCCCAGGTGGACCGGCTTCATGACGCGATCTTGGCCGGATCAGGCAACCCGTACAACGGCAAGCAGCTCTACAACGCCAGTTGCGGCAAGTGCCATCGGCTGTTCGAGGAAGGCGGGCGGATCGGCCCCGAGTTGACCTCGTACAAACGCGACGATCTGCGCCGCATGTTGCTCAACGTGGTGAATCCGAGCGCGGAGATCCGCGAGGGATTCGAGAACTACGTCGCCATCACGGGCGACGGCCGGACGCTCAACGGCTTCATCAGCGACCAGGACGCGCAAGTCGTCACGCTGCGAGGCCCGGACGGCCAAACCACGGTGTTGCCGCGAGCCGACCTGGAGGACTTGAAGGCGGTGCCCGTGTCGCTGATGCCCGAGGGGCTGTTGAAGGATTTGAGCGAGCAGCAGGTCCGGGACCTGTTCGCGTACCTCCGCTCGACCCAGCCGCTGCCCTAGCGGTGGGTTGGACCTCAAACGGCAGTCCACGCGGCCATGAGCCATTCCGTGGGAGATCCGGCTGTCACAGTGCGAGCGGCGGATCCACGAGGACGAACCGGGAGAAGATCGCGGTAGGACTTGCGAAAACTCGCCGCGTCGGTCAGAATCCAGATGTCGGTTGTTGATCCGGAGAGGTGGCTGAGTGGTCTAAAGCACCGGATTGCTAATTCGGCG
Organism: uncultured Planctomycetaceae bacterium; assembly: GCA_903921945.1. Taxonomy (GTDB): domain Bacteria; phylum Planctomycetota; class Planctomycetia; order Pirellulales; family Pirellulaceae; genus CAIXSC01. The sequence goes on along the minus strand of CAIXSC010000705.1, from coordinate 574 downwards.
TAGGGTTAACTCCTTACCGCAGGTTCGAATCCTGTCCTCTCCGCTTAAAAACCCTGGTTTTCCCAGGGTTTTTCGCATTTCCGGCCAATTGCTTTGGCTTTCCTGCCTATCCATGCATGTCCATGCCTGCAGGTGCTGCGTCGTCTTGTGCGCTGCCTTGGACCCTGGTGAGTCGTCTAGTGAGTCGCCAGAGTCGTCCCCGAACCCTCATTTTTCCAGGGACAACATGTGGTTTTGTCGTGGAGGTGCAGGATTCGAACTAGGTGCGTTCGAATCGTAGTGGAAATCATTGCCGGAACAGAGGTGTCGGGAATGCTTGCGTCGTCTTTCGATACAAGACGACTAAGCTGAAACAGTCTATCACGCCTTAAAATTCTTGCTCAGCTCACGAGTGTTTCGTTTTATTCAACTAGCGGTCCCGGCCACCTTGCGTGATCGACTGCGTGGGTGCGGTCTACAGCGTTTAGATCGATGCCTATCAAAAAGAAGTTCGTCCACTGGATTTGCCGCGACAGTGAGATCGGAAGAGCGTCGTGTAGGGAAAGAGTGTCTTCGCCTGTGTAGATCTCGGTGG
>CAIXSC010000704.1 GCA_903921945.1 uncultured Planctomycetaceae bacterium | reverse complement strand
GCCGCCGTTTCGTCGAGCCCCCGCGTGTCCTCGCCGAGCAAACTGGCGATGCGGGCCAGTTCCGGGGTGCGAACCGGCAGCAGGTACCGCATCACATGCGGCAACAGCAGTCCGTTGCCGGCGCCGTGGGAACAATGCACGGCGCCTCCCAGCGGATACTCGAGCGCGTGAACCAGGCCGACAGCGCAGTTGGAAAACGCCAGACCGGCCGTCGTCGCGGCCAGCGCCATGCCATGCCGCGCCGCCGTGTTCTTCGGCTCGCGAACGGCTGTCTCCAGATGCTCGCCGACCCACTGGATCGCCTTCTCCGCCAAGGCGGCGCCAAGCGGATAGCTGCCCTCATAAGCGGCCGACTCGTCCGGCGGCAGATCGAGTTCCCGGTAGTCGGTGGCGAGATACGCTTCGATGGCGTGGGTGAGCGCGTCGATACCGCTGTCGGCGGTGACTTTGGGCGGGCAACTGTGCGTTAGTTCGGGATCGACCAACGCGATCGCCGGCCGCAGGTGTTGACTGAGCGTGCTGACCTTGAGATGGGCCTCGGTATCCGTCAGCACGGCCGCATGGGAAACTTCGCTGCCAGTACCCGAAGTGGTTGGCACGCAGACGAGCGGCGTGACCGGGCCGGGAACGCGGTCCCAACCGAAGTAATCTTTGGGTCGTCCTCCGTGAGCGTGGACAGCGGCGGCGATTTTCGCGAGATCGATATTGCTACCGCCGCCGAGTCCAATGATCACGGACGGCGTGCCGCGGCGGGCCGTTTCGATCGCCCGTTCCGCCGCCGCCACGGACGGCTCAGGCTCGCCGCCCTCGAACACCTCCGTCGCGATATCGGCATCCCGCAGCGGTTCGAGCACCGCGTCAAGCGGGCCGGCTTTCGCCAGCACCGGGTCGGTGACAATCAACGCCCGGTTCCACCCGCGCCGGGCTAGCATCCGGCCGATCCGGCGCGCCGCGCCGGCCCCAAACGTCAATTGGCCCGCCGAGTGAAAATTCCACGTTGTCCGCATGCGTTCCGCCTTGGCAGTTAGGACTTTTTGTTCCCGTACTTTTCCACGAACTTCAGCACATTTTCCGGCTTGTCCTCGGCAACAAGCGCCTCGATCTGAGCCGTCGGCGCCCCAAGGTGTTCCAGATGCGTCGCGATCAGCTTCCAATTCTGCTGTCGCTTCTTTCCCGTCGACAAGTACAGTTCCGTCACCAACTCTTGCAACCGCTGCACCGAGATGGCCTCGCGGTTCTCGTAGAAGTTGCGAATCACCTTTTCCTGGTACCGAGTGCGTTTCTCCATGCGGAGCATCCTGAACTGGGAATGATGGCCGTGAAAGACCCCATGGTAGCAAGCCGACGGCCGTCATTGCCGGTCGCTGGGGTAGGGGAGAGTCGGTCGCTGGCTTGGCTGCCAGCGGTCCGGTCGACGGCTCACTGCTCCGCGACGAAACAGGTGATGGACCGGTAGGGGACAGTAAGGCGGCCCGTTTCGGGAAGCCGTGGGCCGTCGGCCTGTGGGTAAATGTCGTACGGCGCCGCCTCGGCCGTGTCGATGAATTGCCTCCAAGGGAGGCCCCGCGCGACCGGCGGAATGATGAATTCACGCGCCTCGGCCGTCGCATTCACCAAGAGCAGCACGGAGCGGCCAAGCCCTTCCGGATCTTGATCCGGCTCGGGAGCCTTCAGCAAACAGGTCAGTGCCAGATCGTGGCCATACCAATCCACCGCCGTGCCCAGCGGACTGTACCAACTGAGGTCGGGTAGCTCGCCTTCCTGTGTTGGCCGGCCGGTAAGGAAAGCCGGACGTCGGATGCTCGGCTGGCCGCGGCGGAACTGGATGAGGGTGCGGGCGAACCGCACCAGATCCGCGTTGCGTTCGACCAACGCCCAGTCAAACCAGGAGATCTCGTTGTCCTGGCAGTAGGCGTTGTTGTTGCCGCGTTGCGTGCGGCGGCACTCATCGCCGAACACGATCATCGGCACGCCTTGGCTGAACAACAGTGTGGCGAGCATGTTCTTGATTTGACGCTCGCGCAATTGCTCGACCGCCACGCGGTTCGTGGGCCCTTCGTGGCCGAAGTTATCGCTCAGGTTGTTGCTCTCGCCGTCCTGGTTGTTCTCGCCGTTTTCCAGGTTGTGCTTGTCGCGGTAAGACACCAGATCGTTGAGCGTAAAGCCGTCATGCGACGTGATGAAGTTGATGCTGCAGTGAGGCGGCCGACCGGCCGTTTCGTAGAGATCGCTCGAGCCGGCGAGCCGGGTGGCGAACGCTCCGTGCGTCCCGTGGTCTGTTCGCCAAAAACGGCGAATGTCGTCGCGGAACCGGCCATTCCACTCGGCCCACCGTTCGTCGCCGAACGATCCGACCTGGTAGGCCCCGGCGGCGTCCCACGCTTCGGCGATGATCTTTGTGTCGGCCAGCAACGGATCTTCGGCGATCGCTTCGAGCAAGGGCGGGTTGGGAACCAGATTGCCAAACCGGTCGCGACTCAGAATCGACGCGAGATCGAAGCGAAAACCATCGACGTGGTAGTTGTGGACCCAATGCCGCAAGCAGTGAAAGATCATCTCGCGGACGATCGGATGATTGCCGTTCACCGTGTTGCCGCAGCCCGAGTAGTTTTTGTAGGTCGCGCCGGGTCCGAGCATGTAATAGACTTGGTTCTCCAGTCCTTTGAAACTCAGCGTCGGCCCGCGTTCGTTGCCCTCGCACGTATGGTTGAAGACCACATCGAGAATCACCTCGATGCCCGCCTGATGCAACGCCTTCACCATCTGTTTGAACTCGACCACTTGGTGGCCGGGCGCGGGACTGGCCGCGTAGCCGCTGTGCGGCGCGAAGAACGCGAGCGGGTCGTAACCCCAATAGTTCGTCCGCCGCAGTTGCTCGCCGTAGAACCCGCCGGTAGGAAACTCGTGGACCGGCATCAGTTCGACGGCGGAAACGCCGAGCGACTTGAGGTAGGGGATCTTTTCGATGACGCCCAAGTAGGTGCCGGGAAACTCCACGCCGCTGGAAGGACTGCGAGTGAAGCCGCGGACGTGCATTTCGTAGATCACGGTTTCCGTGATGCCGTGACGGAGATGCCGATCGCCTTCCCAGTCGAAGTAATCGTCGACGACCACGCACTTGGGCGGGCGCACCACGCCGTCGAAGCTGGGAAGAAAACGGCCCGCGAGCGCTTTGGCATACGGGTCGATTAGCCGCGCGCGGCCATCGAACAGGAGACCCTTTTCGGGGTTGTACGGCCCGTCCGCTTGAAAATGATACAGCGTTCCCGGACCGACATTCGGCACCACGACGCTCCAGATGTCGCCCCAGCGGTCGGTCTTCGGGTTGAACGCGACCACCTCGGAAGGCTCGGCGTCATCCACATTGTCGTACAGCAACAAACGCATCGAAGCCGCATTGCGGCTGAACACCACAAACTGCACACCTTGGTCGTGGATCACCGCGCCATACGGCAGGGCGTGGGTGAACTGCAACACGGGATGCGTGGATCGCATGAGCATGTCGAGCCTCCGTCCGCCTGCTGGAACCGGGAAATCGTCGTCGCTTCGCCACTTGGTCACAACGGCCAACGATAGCCGCTGAGTTGAGATAGTTCGCCAATCTTCCCGATAAACTCACCGAATTCCTTTCCGTACGATTCACATGGCGCCCGTCAGCGAAACTGTAACGCCACGACAAACGGGGTAAAAAATAATGCCGGGACTTGGCTAAAAACCAAGCTCCCGGCATGGCTAAAGCAGTTCGAACCGCACAGACCGCGTGTTCACTCGCCGAGGACTTCCGCGAGGGCGACGAGTCGGCTTTTCTCGGCCAGTGACTGGGCTCCGGCGTGGATCATCGCGGTGACTTCGAGGATTTCGCGATGCGGAACCGGTTCGACGCCCGTCCGCACCATCTCGCGAAACGCCCTTGCCATATTGAACATCTCGTAGTGGTGCCCGAACCAGAAATTGCCTTCGATCGCCGGGCCGTACCGATAGACGCCTTTCGTGAAGTGGACACTGGTTTCGTTGTAGCGACCGACGAGATCAGGGCGGCCATACCACAGTTGCGCAGGTGGCCGGTCCGGATAGGTGGCCAAGCCATGCGCCGCCGCGCCCCGCGCGTACAGGCTCACAGCTTCGACGCCCGCCCCAAGGAGCGTCATCACCGACCAGCATGGATGCTGGCCGTAAATGAACCAGCCCTCTTTCGAGTATCCACCCGCCATGCTGGCGACGATGTATTGGATTTCTCCCAGTTCGCCAGCCGCCTGCAACCGCCGTGTTTCCTCCACGCCCCACTCGTAACGAAAGATGCTGGCGGACATCAGCGGGGCGCGGTGCTGCCGCGCGAACTCGAGGATCTTTCGCGTGCCGGCCACCGTTTCGCCGATTGGCTTGTCGCAAAAGGTGGGCAGGCCTTTCGCGAGCCCTGGGGCCAGGAGGTCGAAGTGGTCGTCGCCGGTCCCCGACGCATCGCCGAGCCACAAGGCATCCACCTCTTCAGCCATTTTGTCCAGCGAGGTCGCCACCTGGACGCCGGGGAAGGCATCGGCGAACAGCCTCGCGATTTCCGGATCCGGCTCGTAGTAGTGCGTGATTCGCGTGTCCGGAAACGGCAAGATCCCGAAATTGCACGCCGGGTTGCGAACGATCGTCTCGAAGTATTTTTGGCTGCCGGGGTCGAGCGTCTTCTTCGTAACGGCCAGATCGATGGCGGGGTGAAGGTACTGGGCGAAGTGCCAAGTGTGTCCATTCGCCTTTTGCGGCTTGCCCTTGATCCGCGCGGAAATCACTCCGATTCGCCACGCTTTGCCGTCTGGCGGCGTCCGACCCGCGTGCGCGGCTTGCGGTAACGCGGCGCCGCCGGCCGTTGCCGTATCCGCCGCAGTCCCGCCGGCAGCCGCGCCCGCAGTCCCGCTCGCAGTCCCGCTGGTAGCCCCGACCGATTCGGCACTCGAGGCGTTGCGCGTTCCCGGCAGCGATGCGGCTCCGGCGCCCAACGCCGCCAACTGGCCGCCCGATCGAAAGAGCCACTCGCGTCGATTATCCATAACTTCCAGCTCCCGTTGCTGAGCGGCGCCCTGGGCCTTTCAGGTGAGTGAAATCGAAACGAGTGGTTGGCTGTCGGGCGGTGTCGAGCGGCGGAGTTGACCGCAAGCGGCGTTGATCGCGTCGCCCTTACGCTCGCGGAATTGGACGTTGATGCCGGCCAATTCGAGGATTTCCCGGAAACGCATTTGAGCGGAGGCGGTCGGGGTGACGTAAGGCAAGCCAGCGACCGGGTTGTACGGAATGACATTCAACAGCGCGGGGCGGCCGCGTAGGATCGCGACGAGTTCATGAGCGTCTTCGGGACGATCGTTGACTCCGCCAAGCAACACATATTCGAAGGTCAACCGACGGCCGGACGCCTCAAAATACCGGTCGGCGGCGGTGAGAATCGCGTCGAGTCCGATGGTGCGATTGACAGGGACGAGCTGATTCCGCAGTTCATCGTTGGCGGCATGCAACGACACGGCGAGATTGTAGCGGGTCTCTTCCGCTGACAGCTTGTCCAGCGCGGCGGGCAGGCCCACGGTGGAGATTGTGATCCGACGAGCGCTGATGCCGAGTCCTTTGGGATGCGAGGCGGTTTCCAGCGCGGGCAGCAACTGGTTGAGATTCGCCAGTGGCTCGCCCATACCCATCACCACGATGTGGCTCAGACGCTCGTCGGCGGGCAGCAAGCGTTGCAGCAGCAGCGCCTGTTCGAGGATTTCGCCCGTTGTGAGATTGCGATCGACGCCATCAAGGCCGCTGGCGCAGAAAACGCACCCCATCGCGCAGCCGACTTGGCTGCTGATGCAGATCGAACGCCGCGGTCCATCGCGCAACAAGACACATTCGATCCGCCCGCCATCGGCCAGTTCGAGCAGCAACTTTTCGGTGCCATCGCCGGCCTGCGAATGTCGCGTGACTTTGGCGGTCCACAACGTGAATTCGGCGGCCAGTTGTTGGCGAAGCGCCGCCGGCAAATCGGTCATGTCGTCGAACGCGACGGCCCGGCGCTGCATGATCCAACCGCGGATCTGGGATTCACGATAGCCTGGCTGGCCAACCGTCGCGAGCCATTCCCGCAAGGCGGTCGCCGGCAGGTCAAGAAGATGTCGCACCAAATCCGCTCCCTAGAGTAAACATCACCGCCTCCGACCCCGCTTCCCTTCGACCTTCAACCCCGCCCGCCGTCCGGTCCTCGCTAAGCTATGATACGCGGCGGCCTGAGGAATCAGAAGTCCGCGGAGTCCGCGAGGTGGGGTCCCCAATTCTGTTGTCGCGAGCGAACGATGTCGAAAGCCGTATCTGCCAAGGTGTCGAGTGTCTCTGGAAAAGCGAAGGCGTCTGCCGCAAGCACGGAGGGGGCGTTCGAGCCTGACCTCAAGCGGGCGTTGGACTTGGTGATGAAGATGATGCCGATCGCCGGGAAGAGCGGCGAGGAGCGGGAGATTGCCCGCTTTGTCACGGACACGTTGCGGAAGGCGGGAGTGCCGGCCAAGGCGATTGTGTCGGACAACGCCCAGGAGAAGGCGGTGATTCGCGGCAATCAGGGCAATCTCATCTTGCAATTGCCGGGAACGTTCCGAGGGCCGCGGCGGATGTTGACCGCCCATCTCGATACGGTGCCGCTCTGTGTTGGTTGCCGGCCGAAGCGAACCGGCGATATGGTTCGATCCAGCGATCCGAAGACGGCGTTGGGCGCGGATAACAGGGCGGGGGCCGCTGTGTTGCTTAACACGGCGGTGGAAATCGTCAGTCGCGGACTGCCGCACCCGCCGGTCACCTTTTGCTGGTTCATCCAAGAGGAAGTCGGTTTGTATGGGGCGCGGTTCCTGCAGAAAAATCTGTTGGGCAACCCCAAACTTGTCTTCAACTGGGATGGCGGTTCGGCGTCGAAGCTGACCGTGGGCGCGACCGGGGCGTATCGTTTGCGAATCCAGGTCTCGGGCTTGGCGAGTCACGCCGGAGTGGCACCGCACAAGGGCGTGAGTGCGATCGCCATCGCGGGACTGGCCATCGCCGATCTGCAGCGTAACGGCTGGCACGGTCGGGTGGTCAAACCAGAGGGCGAGGGAACAAGCAACATTGGCGTGATCCAGGGTGGCGAGGCGACAAACGTGGTCACCGATCAACTGGCGATCCGGGCGGAGGCCCGCAGCCACAATCCGGAGTTTCGCAAACGGATCGTCGACGAGATCGAGGCGGCCTTTCAGCGGGCGGCGGCGGAGGTGCGAAGCGTCGAGGACCGCGCCGGCTCGATCGAATTCGAACGGCGGATGGATTACGAGTCGTTCAAGCTTCCGGAAGACGAACCGTGCGTGCTCGCGGCCGAGGCGGCTGTGCAGGCGGTTGGCTTGACGCCCGAGCGGGCCATCTCCAGCGGCGGCCTGGACGCGAACTGGATGACCGAGCGAGGCTTGCCCGCCGTGACGCTTGGCTGCGGCCAAGTCGCGCCGCATACGGTCGCCGAGGCGTTGGATATTCGCGAGTTCGAAAACGCGTGCCGCATCGGGTTGCGGTTGGCGACCGGCCATTAGGCGTTAGGGACTGGCCGGCCCCTGGCAACTGGAGCTTCGATGGAACCCGACGATGAACTTTGCCTGTGCTTTCATGTCACGAAGCGAAAGGTCGTGAATTACCTCCGAGTGAATCGACCGAAGCGGGCCGCGCAACTCAGCGAGTGTTTCGGGGCGGGGACGGGGTGTGGCTGGTGTCGGCCATTCCTCGAGCGACTGTTCGAAGCGGCGGCCGCCCGTGGTGAAACAGAGGCCGAACTGCCCTCGCCAACGGAGTACTCCCGGCAGCGGGCAGCCTACCTAGCCGCTCGAAAGACGGCCCAAAGCGAGAGCGAACGCTGACCATGCTTCAAGCTTGTCTGGCGGACGGCCGGCACCTACCATGGTCGCCGCGTTGTACGTCTTTCGCCCTCCTGGAGTTGTCACAATGGTCTTGTCCTTATCCGCGTTGGTTCGTCATTGCCGGCCGCTCGGTGTCGCCGCTATGTTGTTTACGTTGTCCGAAGCGGGCGTGATTCGCGCCGATGAACCGCGAGGCGACGTTCCTGCCGAAGCGAAAGCGAAGGTGGAAGCGTTGATGCGGGAAGCCCGCGAGTTGAAAGAGGCTGGCAAGCACGACGAGGCTCGCGCGGTTCAAGAAAAGGCCGATGCCCTCGTGCGTAAACTGCGCGAAGCGGCCGGAGCCGCCGGGGAAAAACGCGACCTCCCCCGCCCCACTCCGGAACTGATGGAACGCGCCGAGAACGAAATTCGCCAACGCCGCGAACGGGCCGCCGACCTCCGTGCCGCCGGCAAGGTTGATGAAGCGGAAAAGCTTGAAGTGGAAGCCAAGTCGATGGCGGAGAAGATTCGTCGCTTCCTTGCCGAAACTCGTGGACGTGAAGGCGCCCCGCGCGACGGCGAACCACGTCGTGAAGGCGCTCCGCGCGATGGCGAACCACGTCGCGAAGGCGCTCCGCGCGATGGCGAACCACGTCGCGAAGGCGCTCCGCGCGACGG
>CAIXSC010000703.1 GCA_903921945.1 uncultured Planctomycetaceae bacterium | reverse complement strand
GGGGCAACCTCCGCGACTGCGTTGGCTAGGTTAAACAATTGAAAGGGTGTGAATTGCGCCGTAACGAGGGCGATTTGGAGAAAAAAGCGGCGTTAACGCGAATTTTCCGACAAATCGCTTTGAGGTGACCGCTCGGTTCTGCTAAGTTTTTATTGATCTGACGGCGTTCGCGATCTGCGAGTGCCAAGAGACCGGCGCGATACGCGGCTTATCACTTCGCGTTGACGCCCGCGTCTCGGATCTTCCCATCGCTCGGTTGATTCCTTATCTCATGTTCACGGGGGCTCAAGTACGCGCATGAACGGTCGCTATGGATGGACATTGGCTCTGTTGGCCCTGCTCGTCGCCGGATGTGGAGGCGGTCCGAATGCCGGGCCCAGCGGCACGGTCAAGGGGAAAGTCACCCGAGGTGGCCAACCCGTCGCCGGCACGATCTATTTCAATTCCGGGGCCGAAGGCAAAAGCGCGATGGGAGCCTTGCAACCGGATGGAAGTTATCAATTGGCGGGCGAGTTTGGCACGTCGATCCCCGTTGGCCGCTACCAAGTTTCTCTCTCAGCATCGGCCGGCGATTCAAGCGCCGCCACCGCCGACCCTGCGGCCATGATGCCGAAGGCGGGTGCCAAAGGCGGCATCCCGCCCCAATACCTTTCCGGCGATACCAGCGGCTGGTCCGCCGAAGTGAAAGCTGGAGAGAATTCTTTCGACTTTGAAGTGAAATGAGCCTTCGCGCGTCGCGAGGTGTCGAGACAAACCGTGCCGGGACTCACGTGTAGCGGAGTGGCGTGGACGGTCCCTTCCACGTCCCAAGTGGTCTCCCGGTCGATTCTTCGGTGATTCTGTCTTTTCCTTTCTATCCTTTTCTCTTTCGGAGCTTGCTATGAGACTTCCCAACTCACGCACGCGACACGGTTTCACACTCGTGGAACTGCTCGTCGTCATCGCCATCATCGGCGTGCTCGTCGCCCTCTTGTTGCCCGCCGTCCAAGCGGCCCGCGAGGCGGCCCGCCGCACCGAGTGCTCGAACAAGATCAAACAAATCGCGTTGGCTTCGCACAATTTCCATGACACCTACGGCCGGTACCCGGCCGCGAATATCCGCGCCACCGAGCGAGTGTGCCGCAACTACCTGTTCGAGATCCTGCCGTTCGTCGAACAGCAAGCCGTGTATGACGCGGCTTTCAGCTACAACTCGCCCAACTATGTGAACTCCTGGGATTGCCCGCTCACCGGAACGCCGTCCGGCACGATTCGGTCGCTCGTTCTCAAGGGCTACAACTGCCCATCCGACTACACGCTGTCGAACGGCTACGCGTCGAACCAAGTCAATGCGTGGGGTGGCTCAAGCTACTCGCCCAACTTCCAGCTGGTCGGCATGACCAACCAGACATCGCCGGTCTATACGGGTGGCGCCGGGACGGATCGCCGGCCCAAGTACAACCTTGGCAATGAGCCGGACGGCTCGTCCAACACTGTGCTGATCAGCGAGCGATTGGCGACCTGCGGCAATTCGGGTGGCACCTGGGGTAACTTGTGGGCGTGGCCGGGTGGCGATTGGAACCCGAACACCTGGGGTGGCAGCATCGCCAACAGCCCCTGGGGTGGCAACTGGAACCAACCGCCGATCATCAAGCCGGTTCCGTTCCAAGGCACGACCGGCCGCTGCGACACGTCGCGTCCCAGCACGGGGCACACCACGCTGATGATCGCCATGGCGGATGCCAGCGTTCGCGGCGTCGCCGGCACCGTGCAACAGGTGATCTGGCAGCAAGCGTTGACGCCAGACGATGGCAACCCGCTGCCTGGCAACTGGTAACCCCTGGGTAGCCCCTCCACTGAAATGGAGCGGGTGAAACCTGAACGTGACACCGTTGCAATTTTCGTCGGACGAAAGTCAAGATGAGCGAGCCGCGCGGCCCCTAAAGCCGTGGCGGCTCGCCGCGTTTTTGTTGCTCGCCGCGCTCGCCATGAGCGTTTGGCTCACGTGGCCAGACGGGCGCTCGAGCGCGTGGCGGCGAGTCCCGCGGCTAAGTTCCACAACCACTCCTGGCTTCAGCCGCGACGAGACGCCTCGCCCGCCCTCGATCCTATTCCGCGAATGCGCCGCTGAATCCGGAGTGCGATTCCGCCACTTCCATGGCGCTCAGGGCCGGCTGTGGATGCCGGAAATGATGGGCGCAGGCTGTGCCGTTGTCGATCTCGATGGCGATTCGCGCCAGGACCTTGTGTTCGTCAATGGCTGCACTTTCCGCGACAGCGGGTTCGCGTCCGCCAACGACGATTCAACGGCCACCACCGCTGAAAGCCCTCCTGGCGCCGCATTGTTCCGCAACTTAGGGAGCGGACGGTTTGAAGACGTAACCGCCAAATCCGGTTTGAACGCGATTCAATACGGCATGGGCGTCGCAGTCGGTGACTACGACGGCGACGGCCGAGTCGATCTGTTCTTCGCCAACCTCGGCCCCAATCGGCTGTTTCAAAACCTTGGCGGCGGGCGGTTTCGCGATGTGACAGCGGCGGCCGGGGTGGCGGGCCGACCGGAGGACTGGAGCACAAGTTGCTCGTTCCTCGACATCGATCGCGACGGAGACCTCGATTTATTTGTTGCCAATTACGGCCTGTGGTCGCCCGCGTTGGAGACACAAATCCCCTTCCAAGAACGCGGACGGGCGGGGCGCGACGGCAAGAAAAACTACCTGCCGCCAGTCGCGTTGCCCAGCGTTGATTGTCGACTGTACGAGAATCGCGGGGACGGAACGTTCGCGGATATCTCCAATCAGGCTGGCATCGAAGTCCGTGCTGACACATCGGGGCGTCCCGCCTCTCAAGCACTCGGCGTTCGCCCCGCCGATCTCAATGGCGACGGTTGGCTTGATCTGATCGTCGCCAACGACCTCGCGCCCCAATTCCTCTTCCTCAATCAACGCAATGGAACCTTCCGTGACGTCGGCCGCGAATGGGGCTTGGCCTACGATTATCTTGGACGGCAGATCGCCGGCATGGGGGTTGATATCGGCCAAGCCGGCCGACAAAACACCCCCGTCATCGCCATCGCGAACCTCTCCAAGATGGGCACCTGCCTCTTTGCGCGACGCGGCGAGGGAGATTTCGTGGATGCCGCCAGCGAACTGGGGCTCCGCGAGCCAACCTTGCCGATGACCGGTTTTGGCCTGTTCTTTTTCGACTACGACCTCGATGGCCGACTTGATATGTTCCAGGCCAACGGCCATGTCTACTCGGACGAAGGGGCTGCTTTCGAGGGCGTCGCCCGGAGGCAGCCATGCCAGTTGTTCTGGAAGGCTCCGCCCGGTACACGCCCCGAGTACGTCGCCACCACTGCCGCCTCCCGCGGCCCCGACTTCGACCGCGAGCGTCTGGCTCGCGGCGCAGCCTATGGCGACCTGGATAACGATGGCGATCTCGATATCGTGATCACCGAAAACGGCGGACCGGCCCAACTGTTCCGCAACGAGCAACACCTCGGCCACCACTGGCTCCGAGTCCGGCTCGCTGGCCAAGCCCCGAATACGTGCGCCATTGGCGCCTATCTGCGGCTGAAGACCGGCGATCGCATCGTGACCCGCGAAGTGATGCCGACTCGCGGCTACCTCTCGCAATCCGAATTGCCAGTCACGTTCGGACTCGGCGAGAGCGCCAGCGTGGAATGGCTCGAGGTCGTCTGGCCGAATGGCGACCGTCAGCGTCTCGAAAGACCGACCCCGGATCGCGAGTTGTTCGTTCAACAACAGGCGATCGGTCCATGAAATGCGTCGGGGCTTCGATTCGCTCGACCGTTACCCACCGATTTCCGTGAGCTCTCGAGCGATTCTCACGAGGCAATCGCGGTCGGATCGCGGCTGTTAGGAGCGTTCATTGAGCGGAACAAGCGGACGCTCGGTCGGCCCCGTGTAGACTTGCCGCGGACGGCACAGGCGTTTTGAGTCGGAACGTTGCATTTCCAACCAGTGCGCGATCCACCCAGGCAACCGCCCCAACGCGAAAAGCACGGTGAACATCGGTACGGGAATACCGAGCGCCCGATAGATCACGCCCGAATAGAAGTCGACGTTGGGGTACAGCTTCTTTTCGATGAAGTACGAGTCGTTCAGAGCGACCTCTTCCAGTTCCTGGGCGACATGGAACAACGGATCTTTAATGCGAAGCTTGCTGAGCAACAAATCGCATTGCCGCTTGATGATTTTGGCGCGTGGATCGTAGTTCTTGTAGACACGGTGTCCGAAGCCCATAAGCCGGAAACCGCTCTTCTTGTCCTTCGCCATGTCCACATACTTTTTGACGTTGCCGCCATCGGCCAGGATCTGCTCGAGCATTTGCACGCAGGCTTCGTTGGCGCCGCCATGGAGCGGTCCCCACAACGCGCAGATGCCTGCGGAAATCGAGGCGAACAAATTGGCGTTCGAGGATCCAACCATCCGGACCGTCGACGTGCTGCAATTCTGTTCATGGTCCGCATGAACGATGAACAACATGTCAAGCGCCCGAACGTAGTCCGGGTCGATCTGGTAGTCCTCGCACGGAGTCGCGAACATCATGCGGAGGAAATTCCCGCAGTACGACAAGTCGTTCTGCGGATACATGAACGGCTGGCCCACCGACTTCTTGTAGCTGTACGCCGCGATCGTCGGCAACTTCGCAAGCAGCCGGTGAATCGCCACCTCGACATGCCGCGGATTTTGCGGATCAAGCGAATCCTGGTAGAAGGCTGACATGGCGCCCACAACCGACGCGAGGATCGCCATCGGATGAGCGTCCCGAGGGACGCTGTTGTAGAACGACCGCATGTCCTCGTGAATCATCGAGTGGTTCAGGATCGAGGAACGGAACGTTTCCAGTTCCGCGGCGGTCGGCAGTTTTCCGTAGATCAGCAGGTAGCTGACTTCCAGAAAATCGCAGTGCTCCGCCAAAGACTCGATGGGATAACCGCGATATCGCAAAATCCCCGTCTCGCCGTCCAGAAACGTGATCGCGCTGCTGGTCGCGCCCGTATTGACGTAGCCCTCGTCGAGCGTGATCAGGCCCGTCTCGGCCCGCAACTTGGAAATGTCCACCGCGTGCTCGCCTTCGGAACCTACGTGGACTGGCAAATCGAGCTGCCGGTCACCGTACGACAACTTGGCAACCTCGGGCATCGGCGGATTCCTTTCGAGGGCGGAGCGGGCACAGCGGAAGTGGTTCGTCAAGCGGCGGGAGGCAGGGAGGCATGGCCGCACGGGCCACCGTCACCATCACCGCTAGCAGTGTACCTTTGGCCCATTCATTCGACAACGCGGGGCGCGGGGGAGTCCGCTTTCGCCCCCTGTTCGCCGTCGTAGATTGTCCAGACGCGAATGTTGCCGCGAATCTTCTCCAGGTACGCCATCACCTCGGCCGTCCGCCGTTCGTTGCGGATCTTTTCCTTGATCTCGACCTGGGCCTCCAAGAACGGAGTGTAGGTCTCCTCGGTTCGCTCCAGCACCCGCACAATGTGCAGGCCACGGTCGTCGCGAATGATTTCGCTTAGCCGATCCAACGGGAGGGAAAACAGGGCTTCGTCAAGCGGCTTGGAAGCGAGACTGCCTCGATTCGTCCAATCATGCTGGCCGCCATTCTCCGCCTCCGGCTCCTGGGACGACCGCTTCGCGACCGCCGACAATGCGGCTCCGCCCAGGTAGACCTCGTTCCCCATCGCCGCCAGCGCGGCGTACGCGTCCCGCTCGGCCGGGAACTTGTCAAACCGCACGCTTAGCTGTTCCCAGCGGGCTTTCGCCGGAACCAGATACTGCTCGCGATTCCTCTGGTAGTGCTCGAGCATCTCGGAGTGGGAAATTTCCGCGTCGCGTCGGATATTTCGCATGACGGCCATCTGCGACAACTTCTGCTCGCCGTACGCCCGTTGCTGGCGTTCGAGCGTCGTTCCGTAGGCGCGTAGTCCCAAATCGAGATCGCCCAACGTTTCGATTTCCCGTTGATTCATGAACAACGCGACCCGCATCAGAATCGGGTCGCGCCGACGCAGTTCATCCATGTCGTCCGCTTCGGCTTTACGAGCTTTCTCGCGCAGGCTGTCGAGTTCTTTCGCGAACGACTCGCCAATCCGCTTCTGCAAGTCCGGCACGCGTTCGGGCGGCACATTTCGCAGGAAGTCGACATACCCGATCTTCGCCTGCACCTCTCCCTGTAACTGCTGTTTGAACAGGCCCTCTTTCTGCGTCGCAAGCTCAGGCCCCGGATTCACAATCTTTTCGGGCGGCGTGTCGACTGGCAGACTGATCGCCAAAATCAGGTTCACCGCGCCTTCGATCTCGCCCGCCAACACATGTTGATCGCCGATGATCGCGACGGTCTGCGCTGGTCCAAACGCTTGCCCGATCGGGGCCTCAACCGACGGCTCGGAGTTCTCGGCCGCCATCCCTTTAGCCATCCCTGCCGCTACCCCAGCCGACATCCCAGCCGACCCACCCGGCGATATTCCAGCTGGCACGCCGGCCGGCGCGCCGGCTGGCGGACCGTTCCAATTCGCCGCCATTTGCGTGTTTGGAGTCCCGCCGCTTCCCGTCGCCGTAAACTCGTTCGCCTGCTGCCCCGCGTAGCCCTCGCCTTGCGGTCCCGGCGGCGGTTGACCGTCAGCCGCTCCGCCTGTGCGACCACCGTAACCGGCGGACGCGTCCCCCGCGGCATTCACGGGTGGGCCGTACGCCGGATTGCCCGCGAAGTTTGTGGAGGGTGGAGGCGCGGCGTCGCCTTCTTCAATCACCATTGCGGGCGGACCAGCGGCGCCGGACAAACCTTGCGGATCAGGTTTCGCGGTCCGACCGTTGAGAGACGCCGCGGTCCCCGAACTGCGGCGCCACGGCCACGGAGCCGAGCAGGCGGTCAGCAACGACAGCGCCAGCACAGTCACGGTGGAAACAAGCGCCTTGCGGGAATACACGGGCAAAGAGCATCCCAAGGAAGCGAGAAGGGAAACAACTCCAACATCGCGCGGGATATTACGGACAGTCTAGCGAGGCCGCAACACCGATTTCGCGAGCCGCCACAAGCGATCCGGCGTCTGCCAGTCCGCTGGAACGGTCAGGTACGCGTGCTTGGCGTCCACGACGCGCAACTTGCCCTTGCAGAGCCTTGAAAGCTGCTCAATCCGCCGCCGATCACTGTAGGCGAACACCAAAT
>CAIXSC010000702.1 GCA_903921945.1 uncultured Planctomycetaceae bacterium | reverse complement strand
GGCACGGCGAAAGCGGCGCCTTGGGCGCCGCTCTCCAAATGCCGCTACCGCCCTGCCAGCCGCTAACGCGCGAGGGACGCAGAGCTTTCTGGAGTGCGGCGCCTCGGGCGCCGCTTTACGGACGCCCTTCAAACGTCGCCAACGGATCCGGCTCGCGCGAGTAACAAACCGAGCCAAACACCGATGTCGTCAATCCACGGGATTCGGCACGGCGAAAGCGGTGTCGACGGTGTTCGGCACGGGCGAAAGCGGCGTCGACGGTGTTCCGCACGACGAAAGCGGCGCCTTGGGCGCCGCACTCCAAATGCCGATAACGCTCCGCCAGCCGCTAACGCGCAAGGAAAGTGCGCCGACGGAGCCGCTCGATCGATGCAGCACGCGGCGTTGAAACGCCGGGGCGCCTCACATCGCAGTACTGTTGACGGTTCTCAATTCGCGTCGAACTGGGGTTGACCGGCCACGTTCATAAAGGGCGGCTCACCCGTTCGCTCGGACAGGTAGCTATGGAAGGGGAGGCTTGGGTCACGTAAACTACCTGCGGCCAATACGTCGATGAAATGAGACGAACAGCCTCGCCCATTCCCCCACGCCGCACCGGAACCGCGATGCCCGCCAACGCCGCCACCTGCCGTCAAGTCTCGTCCCGCCGCGACTCCGGCCGCAGGCCCCCCCCTGCCCCCGCCGCAATCTCGCTGCCGGTCGACGCCGGCTGTGCTGGGTCAAGCTGTGCTGGCTCAGACTGTGCGGGTTCAAGCTGTGTCGGTTCAAGCTGTGTCGGTTCAAAGTGTGCGGGTTCAGGTAGGGCATGGCAACGGTGGGCGGGGGCGGTTTCGGCCACTTCCGTCGCGGCGAGTGCTGTTCGGGCCGCTGCGATGCGGGCCGCTGCGATGCGGGCCGCTTCAGTGCTGGCGGCTTTAGTGCTGGCCGTTTTGGTGCTGACCATTTTGGTGCTGGCAGGGCCAGCGCGGGCGGCCGATCCGGGGCTGACGCTGTTCGAATCGTCGATTCGTCCGGTGCTGGTCAAGCACTGTTACGAATGTCATTCGGCGGCAGCGGCGGCGAAGGGCAAGTTGCAGGCTGGATTGTTTCTCGATACCAAAGCCGGGCTGCTCGCCGGCGGCGAAAGCGGACCGGCACTAGTACCGGGCCAAGCCGCGAAAAGTTTGCTGATGGCGGCGCTGCGCTACGAGTCTTACCAGATGCCGCCGACTGGCAGACTGCCGGCCGCCGTGCTCGACGATTTCGCGAAATGGATCGAACTGGGGGCCCCGGACCCGCGTGAGGACGCCGCCCCTGCCCCGCGTCGCTCCGCCTTCCAAATCACCGACGCCGACCGCCGCCATTGGGCCTTCCGGCCGATTCCCGAACGCCCGGAGCCTCCCGCCGTCCCCCCACTAACCGCCAACCCAGCCACGCCCCCAGCCACAACGACCCCGGCCACAACGACCCCGGCCACAACGCCCCCGGCTACAACGACCCCGGCCATCGCTCCAGCCAGTCCCGGCAACTCGGCGACTGCCGGACATCCGGCGGGCGTCGCCGCTGCGGGCATGCCGACCGATGCCTGGGTGGTCGATGAACTGGACCGGTTTGTGCTCGCCGGGTTGCGCGCGAAGAACTTGGCACCAGCGCCGCCCGCGTCGAAACCCGTTTTGCTGCGCCGCGCGACGTACGCATTGACGGGCTTGGCGCCGACGGCGGATGAACTGGCGGCGTTCGCCGCGGACTCGGACCCACGCGCGTACGAGCGAGCGGTCGATCGCTTGCTCGATTCGCCGGAGTTTGGTGTTCACTGGGCCCGACGCTGGCTCGACGGCGTTCGCTACGCGGACAACATCGACAAGTCGGGCGAATATCGCCGCTGGGTGATTCGGGCGTTCAACGACGACGTGCGGTACGACCAGTTTCTCAAGATGCAGGTCGCCGGCGATTTAATGACCGCCGCCGAGCTCAACGCGTCGGCCGACCGGACGCATGCTTCGGGAGCCGCTTTCGATGGCATCATCGCCACAGGCATGTTGTCGTTCGCCGCCTGGGAGCAGGTGGGACGCGATCTGGCGATCGCGGAGATCGTCGACAGCCAGATCGATCTGATCGGTCGGCAGGTGCTGGGATTGACGCTGGCCTGCGCGCGTTGCCACGATCACAAGTTCGATCCGATTTCCGCGCAAGATTACTATTCGCTGGCAGGCATCTTCTTCAGCAGCCACATCGCCAGCGGCAAGCTGATCGCCGACGATCGGCTGGGCAATGATTTGGTGGAAACGATGCTCCTCACGCCGCCCCAGGACGCGGCCAATCGAGAGCTCGAACGGCAAGCGGTGGCGCTTGACGCGGAAGTCGAGAAGCTCGTGAAGCAAGTGCCGAAGGCGGCGCGGCTCGTCGCGTTGCAAGGCGAGCTCGCGGACCTCGAGGGGCAGCTTGCCAAGGCGACGGCGGCGACTAAAACCGGCTTGGCCACCAAAACCGCGAAGTTGAAAGACGAGCAGAAGCAATTGCTCGAGTCCCAGGCCAACGAAGGCTGGGAGCTCGCGCCGCCCGAATTGGCCGAGATCAAAACACGGCAGGACAAGGCGCGGGAGCTCCGCAAGCAAAAGTTCGCGGGCGTCCAGGTGGTGGCGATTCGCGAAGGCGGTGTGCCGGGCGGCAAGCGCGAACGGATCGGTGACGCGCCGGTCTACTTGCGGGGCGAGTTCCAGCACGAAGGCCCGATCGTGCCGCGGCGGTTCCCGGTGATCCTCGCGGGCGAACAGCAAACCAGCCTCGGCAGCCGCACCGCGCAAAGCGGCCGCCGGGAACTGGCCGAATGGCTCGTCGCGCCGACCAACCCGCTCACCGCCCGCGTGATGGCCAACCGCGTCTGGCAGCAGATGGTCGGCCGCGGGCTGGTCCGGTCGCCTGACAACTTCGGAAGGCTCGGCGAACCGCCCACTCACCCGGAGTTGCTCGATCATCTCGCCCGCTCGTTCATCGCGTCAGGCTGGTCGGTGAAACAGTTAGCGCGCCGCATCGCCCTGTCGGCGACGTTTCGCCAAAGCTCGCTGGCCTCGCCGGAACTGGCCCGCCAAGATCCCGACAATCAACTGCTGGCCCGAATGAACCGGCGCCGCCTGACTTACGAAGAGCTCCGCGATAGCCTCACGCGATTGGGCACGACCGCCCCGGAGACCTCGTCCGCGCCCGCAAGCGCAAGCGCGGAGCATGCCCAGCCCGCCAGCGGCAGCCCGGCAAACGCGACGGGGCCGGCGAACGCGACAGGGCCGGCGATCGCGACAGGGCCGGCGAACGCGACAGGGCCGGCGAACGCGACAGGGCCGGCGGCTGGGAACACGGCGGCGGCGGTCAAAGCCGGAGGCACGGCCGCGACGGCGGCTCCGCCGCGGCGCACGATTTTCGAACCGCTGGATCGCCGCAAGACGGACGTCACGGCGGCGCTATTCGACGGGCCGGATCCCCAAGCGATCGTGGCCGTTCGCGCCGAGTCGACCACCGCGCCGCAAGCCTTGTTTCTAATGAACAACCCGTTGGTGATCGATGCCGCCAAGCGGCTCGCGAAGCAACTGCGCGACGACCGGACGCTTGCGGACGACGCAAGCCGGCTCGAACGGCTGTGGCTCGTGGCGCTCGGGCGGCCCGTCACCGCGGACGAAGCTGAAGCCGCGACCGGGTTCCTCGCCGAACAACCGTGGGAATCGCTGATCCACGCCGT
>CAIXSC010000701.1 GCA_903921945.1 uncultured Planctomycetaceae bacterium | reverse complement strand
TCGGCCGCCGGCTGGACAGCCGTCTTGTTCAACGCGTTGTTGGGCGTTTTGTTCGAAGCGTTGTTGGTCACGTTGTTCGACGCGTTGTTCGACGCGTTGTTCGACGCGTTGTTGGACGCGTTGTTGGACGCTGCAGGCGAGGCCGTCGTTGGCTGGGGAGGCTCGACCGTTACCACGTATTCGTCGTGATTGGGAGTGGCATGGTCGGAGAGCAGGCTGCCGTCGTCGAGTCGTTTGAGTGGCAGTTTCGAACTGGTATGGGCAGCGCGAATGGCCAACGGCCGCCACCCGGCGGCGACAGCGGGTGGTGATGCGACACGCGTGGCCGGTTGGACCAAAGGCGTTGCTCCTCCCGATGGATCATTGCCGGTTGCGGCATCTCCAATCCAGCGTTCCAGTCTTCGCAGTTCAGCCGTTTCCCATTCACGACGCCGTTGTTCGGCAGATGCCGCGCTAGCGGGAGCGGCTGCGGGTAGCGCGGCTGCGGGTTGCGTTGCGCCTGCTTGAGCGGGTGGCATGGCTGGGGGGGGCTCGATGGGCTCGCGTTGGCTAGGGGCGCCGAGGAACACTTCGCCGCGGGCGACAGCGACGGTTGGTCCACGATCGTTGGCATCTTCGGCGGAATTGAAGAACGCGGCGAGTTCGAAGTATTCGCGTTGAGCGAGCGGGTCGTACTTGTGGGTATGGCATTGAGCGCAGCCGACGGTCAGGCCGAGCCATACGGCCCCGGTGGTGTTGACGCGATCGATGACGGCCTCCGTGCGGAACTGTTCGCGATCGACACCGCCTTCCTGGTTGATCAGCGTGTTGCGGTGGAACGCGGTGGCGATCCGCTGCGACTTGTCGGCGCCCGGCAGCAAATCACCGGCAAGTTGCTCGACGGTGAAACGGTCGAACGGCAGGTCGTCATTCAAAGCGTTGATGACCCAGTCGCGATAGGGCCACATTTCCCGTTCGCCATCGATCGAGTACCCGTTGGAGTCGGCATAGCGGGCTTGATCGAGCCAATGGCGTCCCCAGCGTTCACCGTAATGGGGTGAAGCGAGCAAGCGATCGACGAGGCGTTCGTAGGCGTCGGGTCGTTGGTCTGGGAGGAAGTCTTCCAGCAGGTCGGGAGCGACCGGCAGGCCGGTGATGTCCAACGCCGCGCGGCGGGCCAACGTGGGACGATCCGTGGGCGGCGAAGGAGCGATCGCGCGTTCTTCGAGCGGCGCCACCACGAAGGCGTCGAGCGGCCCGCGCAGCGTCGAGAGGTGGCGAACTGCCGGCAGCGGAACCTTCTTTGGCGGCAAGAACGCCCAGTGGCCTTCATACGTGGCGCCCTCCGCGATCCACTGTTTCAACGTCGCGATCTCCGCGGCCGTGAAACGCGGTTTCTTAGCGCTCGGAGGCGGCATGATTTCCTCGGGATCGGTGGACAGGATCCGCGCGAGGATTTGGCTCCGGTCGGGAGCGTTGGGGGCGATGGCGAACCGCCCGTCACGCTCGCGGACCGCATCCTCGCGCGTGTCGAGTCGCAGTTCCGCCTCGCGGCGCTTTTCGTCCGGACCGTGGCAAGCGAAACAGCGATCGGACAGCAGCGGTCGGATATCGCGATTGAAGCTCAAGCGGCGCGCTGGGGAAACGCTGGCGGCCTTGGTGGCCGGTTCAGCGCCGCTTGCGACATCCGCGACCGACGATACGAGCGATGCCAAACTGGTCAGCCAGACGGCGGCCATCGCGAATAGCCGGCAGGTCGCGCGAACGTCGGAGAACATGGCGGCGATCATGGCGAAGGGGACTCCGAGAGGACGGCTAAAGGGCGGCTCACGGCGGCTCACGAGACTCCCGGGAGTTTGTGGCCGGTCAGGCGTTCAAACGCTTCCAGATATTTCTCCCGTGTTCGCTGCACGACATCGTCGGGCAGGGCGGGGGGAGGGCTGTTCTTGTCCCAGGCGGTCGTTTCGAGCCAGTCGCGGACGAACTGTTTATCGAACGAAGGTTGGCTGCGGCCGGGGGCGTAAAGGTCCGCCGGCCAGAAACGCGAACTGTCTGGCGTCAGCACCTCGTCGATCAGAATCACTTGGCCGTCGCAGACGCCCCATTCGAATTTCGTGTCGGCGATGATGATGCCGTGTTGGGAGGCATGGGCGGCCCCGCGGCGGTAGATTTCCAGGCTGAGTTCCCGGAGGGCGTCGGCCTGCGACCGTCCAATAATTTCGACCATGCGTTCAAACGGGATGTTGATGTCGTGCCCCGATTGTTCCTTCGTGGCCGGGGTGAAGATCGGCTCCGCGAGCCGTTCGCCTTGGCGGAGTCCCGGCGGCAATGGCTGGCCGCAGACGGTCCCGGATCGCTGGTACTCTTTCCACCCCGAGCCTTCCAGGTAGCCGCGAACCACACATTCGATCGGCACGACTGCCGCTTTTCGCGTTACCATCGCGCGCCCTTCCAGGTCCTCGAGGGGCGTTCCCGGCGGCAACGGGAGGTCGTCCAAGGTGGTGGAGAGCAGATGGTGAGGCACATCCAAGATGCCAAACCAAAACGCGCTCAGCTGCGTCAGAACGCGGCCCTTGTCGGGGATCCCCGTCGGCAGAACCCAGTCGAACGCGCTGATGCGGTCAGTGCTGATCATCAGCAATCGATCGCCCAGCTCGTAGATGTCGCGGACTTTCCCGCGGCGGACGGGCAGCCCCTGCAACCGGGTTTCCAAGACCACTCGGGACATCGTGCGGCTTCCTTCCTCGTTGGACTCGTTTTCTCGCGGTCGACTCATTTTCCAGCGGTTGGCCCAAAACGCCGCGCATTCCGGTGCCGTGGCACTCAAACGCCACAACGTTCGGGCACGGCGGTGCCACAACCGTCTAGCACGGCGCGGTGCCACGGCGTTTCGGCACGGCGGCGTTGTAACGCGGGTGGCATTCCGCGTCGCGGGCCATGCTTCGGGGCAGTATACCAACCGGCTTCCCGAGTTGTCCCTGCGCGGCGGCTTCGTTAAGCTTTCCAGTTTACATTGTCGCCCCTTTGCCGCCGCGGTGTCGGTTCCGAGCTGCTCCATGGGTTTCATGCGATTCCTCGTTCCTTCCGATGAACGCCTGCGGGACGAGGCTGTGCAGCGTGCGTACCTCATGGGGATGGACTATGTCCCATGGGCTTCGCAGGCCAGTTGGGACGGCCAGGTGTTGACCGTCGAGCGGGAAGTGCGCGAGTCCGGAATGTTGGCCATTCCGTGGACAGTTCCCGCCCATGGCGAATACGTCCTGCAGACGACAAGTTTGGTGGAGCGGCGTCAGCCCTATTTGTTGCCGTTGGAACTGGCTCGCGGCACCCTTCATCGGTTGCGTTCCCAACTTTCCAATTGGAAGTTGCTCGGCTACCGCCCGTCCGAGTCGACCTTGAGGTCGATTGGGGCCGCCCAAGAGTCGTTCATTGTGGCGGCGACGCGGCAGGCTGAAGTGCCGGTTTGTCTCGCCGCCTGCGATGATTGTCAGCGGCATTGTTTTGACGCCGAGGAGGCGGCGAGCCTCGAATTCTCCTTGGCCTCCATCCAAGCCCGGCGGCTCAATCAGCCGTTGCCGACACTGCTGGGGGTAACGTTGGAGAGCCCGCCGCTCGATGCCCGGGCTGAGAAGTGGCTGCAGACAGCGTTCAACACGGCTCATATCGCCACGTGTTGGAGCGAGATCGAACAGATTGCGGGAACGCGGAGCTTCGCGGCGATCGAGCATCAACTGCGATGGTGCCGCGAGCAAGGACTGAAGGTCATCGCGGGCCCCTTGTTTCGCCCCAGCCGTCGTTCGTGGCCCGCGTGGCTCGACACTCGCGGCTCCGATTTCTCTGACCTTCACCGGCAAGTTGTTGAACATGTCGACGCCACGGTGAACGCGTTCCAGGGAAAAGTCCATGCGTGGCATGCCGTCGCCGGGATCGTCAATGACGGTGAAATCCGGCTCAGCGAGGAACAGCGATTGCGGCTGACCGTGAGCGTGATCGAGACGATCCGCAAAGCCGATGCGCGGACCCCGGTCGTGGTGAGCTTCGATCAGCCGTGGGGCGAATACATGACCCGACGGCATTTCGACCTGTCGCCGCTGCATTACGCCGACATGCTGGTCCGCTCGGAACTGGGAGTTTCGGGGCTGGGACTGGAAATCAACTTCGGCTACGGCAGCCGCGCGACTTGGCCCCGCGACTCGTTCGAGATCAGCCGCCTGATCGACCAGTGGAGTCTGCTCGGGCTGCCGCTGCTGGTGTTCGTGACGGCGCCGAGCGACGTGACCAGGGATGCGCGGGCGGTGGAGCCGTGCGAGCCTTATCCGCGATTGGGGCCTGAAGGGGCGTCTCCCGAATGGCAGCGGAGTTTCGCGGATCGCTTCACCACCTTGCTGCTCGCACGGTCCGCCGTGCATAGCGTGATCTGGAATCAAGGCCGCGATGAGGTGCCACACGATTTCGCCCATGGCGGCTTGTTCGACTCCGCGGGCACCCGCAAACCGGCCATCGAAACGCTCGCCAACCTTCGGCACCGTTTCCTAAGCTAGTCCCGCGCGGTGAACTTGCGGTGAGCTTGCCGTCAAGTCGCCGTCAAGTCGCCGTCAACTCGTCCTTAACTCGCTGTCAACGCGCATCCAACGCGTCGTCGACGAACCGTGTTCATAATCGAGTCGGAAACATTCGGGAACGTTCAATAGGAACCACGATGAGAACCGTTCTACCGATCATGGCCGCGGTGTTGATCGCCTGTTCATGGCCCTTGCGAGCTGCCGAGCCAGTTGCCGAGCCAGTTGCCGAGCCAACTGTGCGAGCCCAAACCGCTTTGCAAGCTGAACCGCCGGGGCCCGTGGTTCCCGCCAAGCGGCTGAACGTCTTGTTCGTCGCCGTGGACGACCTGAAGCCGGCCATCGCGGCCGCCGGTGACCGGCACGCCAAGACGCCGAACATGGACGCCCTGGCCAGACGCGGCACCGTGTTCACGCACGCCTATTGCCAACAAGCGGTTTGCAGTCCGAGTCGCTCGTCGTTGCTCACCGGACGCCGACCGGACAGCACCAAGGTATACGACCTGGTCACGCACTTCCGCAAAGCGTTGCCGGACGTGGTGACTTTGCCTGAACATTTCAAAGCCAACGGCTACTACGCCCATGGGATCGGGAAGATTTACCATGGCGGCTATGATGACGCTCGCAGTTGGAGCGTGCCATGGGAGGGTACCCAAGGCAAAGGTTACGGTCCCGAGGGCTTGAAGATCCAAGCGAAAGCCAAAGCGGACGCGAAAGCGCAGGCGAAAGATCTCGACAAAGCCCGCGGCCCCGCATTCGAAGCTCCGGAAGTGGACGACTCGACGTTAAACGATGGCTGGACGGCCGACCGGGCCATCGAGATCCTTAAGGAGCGCAAAGGCAAGGCGGAACCGTTCTTTCTGGCCGTCGGTTTCGTCAAGCCGCATTTGCCATTCGTCGCTCCTAAAAAGTATTGGGACCTGTACGACCCGGACACCCTGCCGCTGGCAAGCGTCACCGTGCCACCGAAGGATGCGCCGGCGTTCGCGCCGTCGGTCTGGGGCGAGTTACGGTCGTACCAAGGCATTCCGAAGTCCGGGGCCGTGCCGCAAGCCACCGCGGTCAAGCTCATTCACGGCTACTACGCCGCCGTAAGTTATATGGATGCGCAACTCGGCAGGGTCTTAGAGGCCCTTCGTGACCAGGGGCTTGCTGAAAACACGGTGGTAATCCTGTGGGGGGACCATGGTTGGCATCTTGGCGACCACGGCATGTGGTGCAAGCACTCGAACTATGAACAGGCGACGCGAGCGGCGCTGCTGATGAGTGTGCCGGGCCAGAAGACGATGGGCAAACAGTGCGACAGGCTTGTCGAGTTTGTGGACATCTATCCGACATTGGCCGAGGTCTGTCGGTTGCCGAAGCCGCAGGGCGTGGAGGGCTATAGTTTCGCTCCGCTACTCGAGGATCCGGCGAAGTCATGGAAGGCGGCGGCTTTCAGCCAATACCCGCGCGGTTCGAAAGAGACGGGCCCCCTGATGGGCTACGCGGTCAGGACCGATCGCTATCGGTATGTCGAGTGGCGAAAGAAAGGCGCCGCCGAGGTGGTGGCGCGCGAATTGTACGACTACCAAACCGATGCGAACGAGGAAGCCAACCATGCGGCCGACCCCGCAAACAAGAATCTGATCGAAGAACTTGCAGCGACGCTCGCCCGTGGCTGGCGAAACAATGGCCCGCCGCGGTAATAACGTGTTTAGGTAGGAACTAACAGTCACGACAGTCTCCACGGTCAATGACCAATGGACGGATGCGATGTGTACTAGGATCGGGTTGCTGCCATTGTTGGCTGTGCTCATCGCGTCTTGGTCGGCGCCGGAAGCGGTTGGCGCGCCTGCCGGTTCCAAGCCAAATATTATCCTCATCATGGCGGATGACCTTGGTTACACCGATGTCGCTTGTTTTGGCAGCAAGTATTACGAGACGCCGAACTTGGACCGGCTCGCAGCCCAGGGAATGAGGCTGTTGAACCATCACCACTGCCAGAATTGCACGCCGACACGGGCGGCCTTGATGAGCGGACAGTACGGCGCTCGGACCGGTGTCTACACGGTTGGCGGCATCGACCGGTTTGATTGGAGCAAACGTCCGCTTCAGCCCGTCGAGAATTCAATCGTCCTACCTTTGGATCGCGACATCATCGCCAAGCAACTCAAGGCGGCCGGCTATGCCACTGGAATGTTTGGAAAGTGGCATATTGGCCAACAAGGAGATTTCCTGCCAGGGAAACGCGGTTTCGATGAGGCGATTGTTAGCATGGGCAAGCATTTCGACTTTGCCACCCATCCGAAGACCGATTATCCCGAAGGACAGTACCTTGCGGACTTTCTTACGGAAAAGGCGGTCGGTTTTATTGAGCGGAACAAAGAACGGCCGTTCTTTCTTTATCTACCGCATTTTGGCGTTCATTCTCCCCATGAAGCCAAGCCCGAACTGGTGGCGAAATTCAAACGCAAACCGGCCGTGGGCGGCCACAACAGCGCCACTTACGCCGCGATGATCGCCTCTGTCGACGAGAGCGTCGGACGCGTGATGCGAACACTGGATGACTTGAAGTTGGCGGATAACACGGTGCTGATCTTCACGAGTGATAACGGCGGAGTGGGCGGATACCGAGGGCCGGGCGGTCTGGAACGCGATCCGGGAGTGACTTCGGCTGGCAAGAAGCCCAAAGGCGCCGATGAGGATGGCGGCGGCATCACCGACAACGCACCCTTGCGGAGCGGCAAAGGCAGCTTGTATGAAGGCGGCATTCGCGAGCCGTTCATGGTGCGCTGGCCCGGCGTGACTCAACCGGGTTCGTCCAGCGACGTGCCGACGATCCACGTCGATATCTTTCCGACATTCCTGGAAATCGCCGACGCGCCTCGACCAAGACAAGTGCTTGACGGCGAGAGTCTTGTGAAACTGTTCCGCGATCCGAACGCGACCTTGAAACGCGATGCCATTTTCCAGCATTTCCCCGGCTATCTCGGGGCAGGCACCGGACTGTGGCGCACGACGCCGGTCAGTGTGATCCAAGTCGGCGACTGGAAGTTGATGGAGTTCCTCGAGGACGGCCGGCTCGAACTGTACAACCTTCGCGATGATATCGGTGAATCGAAAAACCTGGCGAGGGAAAATCCGGCCAAGGCCCAAGAACTGTTCGATCGGCTGGTCGCTTGGCGTAAGGCCGTGAATGCCCCGATGCCCAAAAAGAACGCTGCGGCTTCGCCCCATGGAAATGCCAAAAAGAAGAAGAGCTCGAAGGAGAAATGACTTCCCAGGCCATCGTCCATTGCCGGTGAACCAGGGCGGTGGGGCGTGACTTTGGCTGGCTGGGAACTA
>CAIXSC010000700.1 GCA_903921945.1 uncultured Planctomycetaceae bacterium | reverse complement strand
TCAAAAAATCTTAGCAGGAACGGCGGAGACCGCGGCGACCTGCGACGGAATCCAAAAAACCCGGCCGCGACTCTTTCGCTAGGAACGGTTGGGGTTCTCGCCTATAATCCCCGCTATGGGGAAGGGGAACGCGGAAGCGGCGAACTGCGAGGCGGCGTTCCTTGACTCGTTCGGGTCGATCAGCAATCTCTTCGGGGAAGCCGTGTATGAAGTCGTTCGGGAGCGCGGTGCGGACCGCAGGTGGGACGGAACGGCGGATGGGGGGAACGAGGCCATGGGCCATCGCGTTCGCCTTGGCCGCTGGCATGACAGCATCAATCGTTGGCCAGGCGGCGTTCGCCGCTCCAACCCCTGCGCAGCGTGAGGAGATCGCGGCGCTCGGCACGGCCCTCACTCGGGCAGGCAATCTCTACAAGCAAGGCAAGCACGCCGAATCCGGCGCGGTGGTCAAGGAAGTGCAGGCGAAGGTTGAAAAGCTGGCCGCCGCCGACAAGTCGCTACTCTCGTTCCTCGAATCGCTCTACACCAAGCTCGAACGGGCCCACGCCGTGCTCGAATTGGAAGGCGTCGAACTGCCGCCGTTGAAGAAGCCCAGCGACGTCGAGCCGGAAGCGAAACCGGCCGCCGGCAAGCCGGGCGCTGGTCCGCCCACGGGCGCGGTCAGCTTTTCCAAGCATGTCGTGCCGATCCTGATCGGCAAGTGCGGCAATTGCCACGTGAACAACGCGCGGGGCAACTTCAGCATCTCGAGTTTCGCGGCTCTCAAGAAAGGCCCGCCTGGCGGCACCGTGATTTTCCCGGGCGATCCGATCGGCAGCCGCTTGATCGAGGTCATCGAGAGCGGCGACATGCCGCGGGGCGGTTTGAAGGTCTCCGCCGACGAACTGGCGACCCTCAAAAAATGGATCACCGAAGGCGCCAAGTACGACGGCCAGAACGAGCAGGACGGGTTGGCTAGCCTGAACGCGGCCGCCAAGCCGGACGCCCCGCCGATGGTCGCGGTGATGGAAGCCACCGGCAAGGAAACGATCAGCTTCGCCCGCGATATCGCCTCGGTGATCGCCAACAATTGCACCACGTGCCACGGCACGATGCGGCCGCGGGAAAACTTCAGCGTTGTGAGCTTCACGTCGTTGCTCAAGGGTGGCGACAGCGGGGCCCCGATCGTTCCGGGCAAGCCCGAGGAAAGCCTGCTCGTCCGCAAACTCAAGGGCACGGGCGGCGGTCAGCGGATGCCGGTCAATCGCGACCCGCTTTCCACGGATGTGATTGCCAAGATTGAAAAATGGATTCTCGAGGGCGCTCGCTTCGATGGCGGCGATCCGGGCCAAGGCCTGGCGCAAGTCGCGGCGCTCGCGCGAGCCAAAGGCGCGACCCACGCCCAGTTGAGCGAAGACCGCGCGAAGCTCGCCGGTGAAAACTGGCGGCTCGGCATGCCGAACGCGGCGCCGGCGCGGTTTGAGTCGGCGAATTTCCTGGTGCTGGGAAATGTCGGCGAGGCGACGTTGCAGGATATCGGAGCCCGCGCGGAAGCGATGGCGCCGAAGGTCGCCGCGGTGTTCAAAGCGCCGCCCGAAGAACCGCTCATCAAGGGCCGCATGACGCTGTTCGTCTTCAGCGAACGGTACGACTACAGCGAATTCGGCCAGATGGTCGAACGCCGCCAGATCCCCAAGGAATGGCGCGGCCATTGGCAGTTCAACACGGTCGATTCCTATGGCGCGATTGTGCCGCCGCGGAACGATGACTACTCGTTGGAATTGCTCGTCGCGCAGCAATTGGCCGGCGCCTACGTCGCGAGCCTCGGCAAGACACCGCGCTGGTTCGCGGAAGGCGCCGCCCGCGCCGCCGCCGCTCGGCTCGATCCGGCCGACGCCCGCGTGGTGAAGTGGAACGAGTCCTTGCCGGAAGTGCTGGCCTCGATGAGCGCCCCCGATGACGGCGTCAACGGCAAGCTCGCGCCGGAAATGAACGACGTCGCGAACTACAGCTTCGTGAACTTCCTGATGAACGACAAACGGTTCCCAAAACTGCTCGAACCGCTCAAGAAGGGCGCCGCATTTGACAAGGCGTTCTCCGAAGCGTTCGCGGGTAGCCCCGGTCAAGTGGCCGAGGCGTGGGTCAAGAAGCCGGGAATCAAAACCCGGCCTGCCACCAAGGCGAAGAAGAGCTAGCCTGACAACCGGTTAGCTCGCGAGGGCCGTCATGACACATCGCAAGCCGCATCTTCCCGTCAAGCACTGCGAAGTCTGCGGCCGGCCGTTCGCTTGGCGGAAGAAGTGGGAAAAAGTGTGGGCGGAGGTCCGGTACTGTTCGGACCTCTGCCGTCGTCAGGCCCGCGCGACACGACGCGCGCCGGGCCAAAACTGATTTCTAGATCGAGAGTCGATTTCTAGAGTCGATTTCGAGATTAACGCTCGAAAATCGACTTGAAACATCGACTTGAAACATCGACTTGAAACATCGAGTTAGAAAATCGGCTTGTGTCCAAGCTGTCGCCGCACCACAGCCCATTGGCCGGCGTGCATCAGGGTGTGCGAACCTTGAAGCGAGAACAGTGATCCGACCGTTGGCGCGTAGGGGATGCCCGTTTGCTGGTCGAGATCGGCATCGGTGAGCTTTTCGAGCGCGGCGACAGTCGCCGCCCGTTGCTCGTGGGCCGTCTTCAGCAATTCGGCCTTGGAACAGAACTGACTCGCGTCGTCGCTGCCGGCCGTCTCCTTGGCGTATTTCTCGGCGAAACCGGCGGGCAACGCTGGCATCGCGCCCGGACACGCTTTGCCGACCATCTGATGCTCGGCCACGATCAAGTGCCCGAGCTGCCAGTTGATGTGATTGATGCCAGGGCTGGCGCGACGCATCAAATCCGCATCCGACAAGCCCTCCAGGTAGGCCGAGAATACCATGTGGCCCGTGTCCAACGACAACTTGATGGCTTCGCGTGCGTTCATTGAGAAGAACTCCGAGGTGAGTGATAGGGGAGATCGCAGCCGGGAACGTGACAAAACATTCCAGCGCTGGCAAGCCCAGCAGCGCCATCGGGGCAACCCGCGAATCGACGCCAACCGCGTTCGCGCCTGGCCTCAACCTTGGCGGCGGGCGAAGGCCGCGATACGCTGAGGAACTTTGGCCCACCTTCACTCCGGAGTCACGCCGGTGAATCTGTTTTCCCATGCCGTCTTTGCCAGCGGCGTAGCGGCTCATGTCCGGCCCGGCCACTACTGGCTGCGCTTGCCATTCGGATCGCGATCGACGGCGTCCGTTTCGTTAGTCGCCATGCGCCCCGTCGCCCATGCCCTCGTCGCGCTACTTGCCGTTGTTGGCTTCTTCAGCGTTTGCGTTCCGGCCACGCGGGCGGCGGACTACGACCGAGACATCCAACCACTGTTACGGAAGTACTGCGTCGAGTGCCACGAAGGCGATCTCGCCCAGGGCGGCGTGACGCTCAACGCCTACGCCGCCGCGAACGCCAAGACGCGCGATCGCGCCGTATGGGTCAAAGTCGCGCGGCAATTGCAAGGCAAAGTCATGCCGCCCAGCGACGCCAAACAGCCGACGGACGCGGAACGACGACAGATCCTGGAATGGGTCGAGTCGTTCGCGCTCACCCCGGATTGCTCGGTGGGCGAGCGGCCAGGACGGGTCACTTTGCGACGCCTGAATCGGGCCGAATACAACAACACGATTCGCGATCTGTTCGGCATCGGCCTCCAGCCCGCGAACGATTTTCCCTCCGATGACGTCGGTTACGGCTTCGACAACATTGGCGACGTGCTGACGCTGCCTCCCGTGTTGCTCGAACGCTACGTCGACGCGGCCGACAAAGTCGTGCGCGCGGCGATCGTCACTCCCGATGCGGATCAAGTGCCTTCCCAGTCCCGCCCCGGCGGCGTGCTCGCTTCGCAAGGCGAACTCGGCGGCGAATTCGCCAGTTCAACCACCGCCGACTACATCATCCGCACGCGCGCCGGCGGCGACCAAGCCGGTCCGGATCCGGTGCGGATGGCGTTTCGCGTCGACGGAAAAGAGATCAAGACGGTGGATGTCCCCGGTCCCGCGAACACGCCCGCCGAATACGAAATCCGCTTGCGGCTGGCCAAAGGCACGCATCGCATCGCCGTCGCGTTCCTCAACGACTACTACATGCCCAACGCCACCGATCCCAAGCTGAAAGGCGACCGCAACCTGCACGTCGAGCGGCTCGTGGTGATCGGCCCGATCGGTGCTCTGCCGGATGAACTGCCGGAATCGCATCGCCGAATCCTCTCCAAGCCCCTGCCGGCCAACGCGACGCGCGACCAGCAGCGGGCGCACGCCCAGGAACTCCTCCGGCCACTCGCCTCGCGAGCGTTCCGGCGGCGCGCGACCGACCAGGAACTCGATCGGCTGGCCAAGCTGTTCGACCTCGCCCGCGACTCGGGAGACAGCTTTGAACGTTCCATGCAAGTCGCCATCCAGGCGATACTCGTCGCGCCGTCGTTTCTCTTCCGAGTGGAACAGGATCCGCCCGCCGGCCAAGTCCGCGATCTCGACGGATTCGAGATGGCATCGCGGCTGTCGTATTTCCTGTGGAGCAGTTTGCCCGACGATGAACTGTATCGCGCGGCGGCCAAAGGCGAACTGCGCACGCCCGAGCAACTCGCGGCGCAAGCCCAGCGAATGATTCGCGATCCGCGGTCCCAAGCGCTGATCGAGAACTTCGCCGGACAATGGTTGCAACTCCGCAATCTCGACACGTTCGCGCCGGACAAGGGCCGGTTTCCCGCATACGACGACGCGCTCCGCCAAGCGATGCGGCGCGAAACCGAGATGTTCTTCGCGCATATCGTTCGCGAAGATCGCAGCGTGCTCGAATTCCTCGATGCCGATTACACTTTCGCCAACGAGCGGCTGGCGAAACATTACGGTTTTCCGGGCGTGTCGGGCGCGGACTTCCGTCGCGTTTCGGTCGATCGCGGCCAACGCGGCGGACTGCTCGGCCAGGCGAGCATCCTGGCCGTGACTTCCAATCCGACACGCACCAGCCCGGTCAAACGCGGCAAATGGGTGCTTGAAAACCTGTTCGCCGCGCCGCCACCACCGCCGCCCCCCAACGTGCCCGAATTGGCCGATGCCAAAGACAAACCGCTCGCCGGCACTCTTCGCCAACGGATGGAACAACATCGAGCGAAGGCGTCGTGCGCCGCCTGCCATCAACTGATGGACCCGCTTGGATTCGGGCTGGAAAACTACGATGCGATCGGAGCGTGGCGGACCCAAGACGGCGCCGAGGCGATCGATCCCTCGGGGGAATTGCCCGATGGCCGCGTCTTCCGCGGCCCGGCCGAACTGAAGACCGTGCTGCTCGCGCGGCAATCCGAGTTTCGTCGGTGCCTCGCGGAAAAACTGCTGACCTACGCCCTGGGCCGTGGACTCGAATACTACGACGTCTGCGCTGTCCAACGGATCGCGGACCGATGCGGCAGCGAAGGCAATCGATTCTCCATCATGATTCGCGAAATCGTGGCCAGCCCGGCCTTCCGCCAACGCGAAAGCCCCGCCGCGAATTGAGCCGAACCGCTGGAAAGTAACTCGAAGATAACTCGAAAGTGAATCGAAGATAACTCGAAGATAACTCGAAAGTGAATCGAAGATAACTCGAAGATGACTTGTTGGATCGCCAGACTCGCCACCGCGTTGTCCGCGTCGCTCGCGATCGTGGCTGCTTGTCCGCGGCATGGTGGCGGCGCCGAGCCGGACTTGTGGCGCGCCGCTCTTTCCGCGCCGCGGCGTGCCGAGCGTTGGCGACCGCTGCATGGCGTCGGAGCCCTGACGCCAACATCGGAAGGTCTGCGGATCGCGATCAGCGGCGATGATCCGTACATCGAGAGTCCGGCCGTCGACTTTCCCCGAAGCCAAAAGCTGCTGGCGAAGTTTCGCTTGCGGAGCGACACCGGTGGCAGCGGCCAACTGTTTTACTACTCGGCAAATGCCAACGAGGAGCAGTCGGTGCGGTTTCCCGTGCCGGCGGGCCGTTGGCATGACGTTGCGTTGGCTCTGCCGGCCCTGGGCCGCGGCTATCGGTTTCGCTTCGATCCGCCCGGCGATCGGGGCGAATGCCTGCTTGCCGACTTCCGTGTCACTCGGCCCCTAGCCGCGACGTTTCCCGCGGATCTGCGACCGACCGCATTGGATGTCGCGGCGGACGATCGGGTTTTGAAGAGCGGTCCGACCACGCTCCGACACGCCTCCCGCCGCTGGCATGACTTTGACCTGGCATTCAACGAGCAATCGGTGGCGACCGCCCACAACGATCCCCGCATCGCCTATGAATGGTCGGGAACCGTGCACTGGTGGCGATTCGCGGACGACCCCAAATTCATGGCGACGGCGGCCCTTGAGGGCGAGCGTTTGCGAGTCGTCGGCGAAGGCGTCGATCCGCACGGCGCGCGGTGGCGGTTCGAGCAAACGTGGGTCGCGGATGGCCATAGCGGCTTCGAAACGGAGACCCGTGTGGTGGTCGACCGCGAACGGCACCTCGTTTTCTTGCCGTCACTCGCGGTCATCGTTCCCACTCGCCCGTCGATCGCGCCGGCGCCATCGCCCGCGTCCTCAACCACTGGTTCGTCTGGATCGACGGGCAAGACGGTTCGACGAACGGGACGGCAGGCGCTGTTGGCGGGCGTCGAGTATCTCGAGGACGAGCCGAGCAGTTCGGAGGCGGATCTAG
>CAIXSC010000699.1 GCA_903921945.1 uncultured Planctomycetaceae bacterium | reverse complement strand
GTTCGACATGCTCGCGACGGACAAGATGTCCGTCGTACAAGGAGGACGGAGCCAGCGTCGGGTTTCCGCCAGCGTTGGGTCGGCGGCGTTGGTGGGAACGCGCGTCTGCCCGCCTCTTTGATGACGGGATCGATGGTTGGGGCGTCGCGGGCCGGCCTGGACCCTTGGCTTGGCGGTGAGCGATCGGGTGGCGGGGCCGGTGAGCGGTTAGCGCTTGGTACGCGGAGCGGTGGCGGGATTGGCGGGCGGGGTGGGCAGAGCGGCTTGCTTGGCGGCGGGCGTTGGCGTCACAAGTCGCTCGGTGGGCGACGCGTCGTAACGTTCGACGATCTTCTTGTAACCCAGCGGAGTCGCCGGTTCCCAGAACTCGCGGGCGAAAATGTTGATCTTGTCCAGCGTGTCGTTCCAATTGACTTCGCGTTTCTCAAATACAAAATTCGTGCAGGTCGGATTCCGAACCTCGTCGTAATTGCGGTCGAACATCGCCATCGCCTTGGGCAGGAAGTCCTGCTCGTCGATGATGACGTGCAACATGCGGAAATTCGCCGAGTCCGTTCGCGTCTTGGGCACGGCTTCCAGCCAATACTCGCCCTTCGCGTCTTTCGGCGTGATTACACGAATCCAAAACCGCTGCTTGATCTTCGCCGCCTCGGCGCCAAACATAAATGGCAACGGGCCATCCACGATCGCTCGCCCCTGCATGTCCGGCGGCAGTTCGGTTTGGAGCAGTTGCCGCTTCTGGTGGTCGAACGCGAACACCGATTTGCCATCGCAAATCCATTGTTCACCGCGATCGTCGGGATGGGGCGAGTATTGGGCTCGGTCGCCCGGCTTGGCTCCAGGCGTGTAATGCAGCATCTGCTCCACTCGGAACAGCCCTTTGTCCGGGGCCGCGTACTTGATCACGCCGCTGCTCTGCGTCTTCGCGGGCATCTCGCCCGTCTTCGCGTCGCGCGCCATGAACACGCCGTCGTACTCCCAGCGAGTGAACCGGCAGCGGTAACGCTTGATCTTCGCGCTCGATTCCTGCCAGTAGCCCAAAACCTGGTCCAAATACTTCTCATGCTCGACAGGCAACGGAATCCACGCCGGCGCCTGCACCGGAATCATGCCGATCGGCGGCTGCGTCCGCAGCACGGGTTGCGTGAGCGTCGGTCCCTTGCTCGTGTTCGTCGTGCCCTGTCCAGCGACACCCTGTCCAGCGACACCCTGTGGGGCGGTCGCTGGTCCCGTGGTGCTTTGGCCACTGGGGCGGGAAGGCGATTGCAGCGGGACGGTTTGGCCGCTGAGTCCCGGGGACGATTTGCCTTGAAATCCGACGCCCGCAGCCCCCGTTCCGCTCGGGCCGTAGCCTGCGGCGCCGCTCTTTGTCGCTCCGGTTGAGTTGGCCCCACTGCGAGTGGCATTCGAGCCGGGTGCGGCAGCTCCCGACGAGCCGCGTGGGACGAACGAACCGCCCGAAGGGGCTTGAGCTCGTGTTTCGCTGGCGGTCGCGAGTAGGGTCGAGGCCGCTCCGATCAGCGCTAGCAGGGTGCGAAACAAGGCGGTGCGGGTCTGGGCGTAGGGCGTCGATTCCGTTCGCATGGCTTCGAGATCTCCTCCATGAGACGCTCGTGAGTCGAATTGCGGGCTGATGCCATCGATTGGCGTCGGGGCAGCGCGGCGCGGCAAGAATGATAACCGGGCTGGCCGTGGCGACCTAGGTCATTTTTTCGCTTCCCGAACCGCGGCCTTCAGCCAGGCACGCACGGACGACTCGAGCACGGCGAGCGGCACGGCGCCGTCGCGGAGGACCACGTCGTGGAACTCGCGGATGTCGAAGCGGTCGCCAAGCTCGCGTTCGGCTTCCGTTCGCAGTTCGCGGATCTTCAGTTCGCCGATTTTGTAGCCCAAGGCTTGCCCCGGCCACGAAATGTAACGGTCGACCTCCGCCCGGATGTTGTATTCCGCCAGCGCCGTGTTCTCGCTCATGAAGCGGATCGCCTGTTCGCGGGTCCAGCCGAGGTAGTGCATGCCGGTGTCGACGACTAGGCGGCAGGCCCGCCACATCTCGAACGTCAGCCGGCCGAAGTCGCTGTACGGGTCCTGGTAGAAGCCCGTTTCCAGTCCTAGCCGCTCGGCATACAGCGCCCAGCCTTCGATAAACGCGGTGAAGTTGGTGAAACGGCGGAAGGGCGGCAGTCCGGTCATTTCCTGCTGCAACGCGAGTTGCAGGTGGTGGCCCGGGACGGCCTCGTGCAGCGACAACGCTTCCATTTCATACAGCGGCCGGCTCTTCAGATTGAACGTATTCAAATAGTAGTAACCGCCCAGCCGGCCATCGCCGCTCGGCTGTTGATAGTACGCGCTGGTCGTGCGCGGGGCGATGTAATCGGGGATCACTCGCAGTCCGTAAGGCGTGCGGGGCAGCATTCGAAACAGCCGCGGCAATTCGCCATCCATCCGTTTCAGGATCAACGCGACGTGGCTGAGCAGTTGTTCGGGCGTTTGGGCGTAAAACCGCGAGTCGGTGCGCAGGAAGGCCAGGAAGGCCGGGAAGTCGCCGCGGAATTCCACCTTCCGCATGATCGCTTCCATCTCGCCGCGAATGCGTTTGACCTCGGATAGACCGGTGGCATGGACTTGCTCAGGGGTCAGGTCGGTCGTTGTGAAGAGCCGGACGCGATGCCGGTAGAACTCGCGGCCTTCCGGCAACGCAGCCGCGCCGATCGAGCCGCGGGCCGCCGGGACATACTCGCGTTCCATGAACTCGAGGAAGCGGCGGTAGCCCGGCACCACGGATTGAACGACCGCGTCGCGGACCGCAACGGTCAATCGTTCCCGTTCGCCCTCGGGAACCGAGGCGGGCCAGTTCGCGACCGGCGCATACAAAAGGCTCTTCGTGGGGTCCTCGACGATGTGGGTCGTGATCGAGTCGCGATAGCCTTCCAGGACCACAGCGGGCAACACGAGGCCGCGCCGCAGCCCTTCCCGCATCAGTTCTAAATGATCCGACACGTACTGGTCGAACGCCCGCAACCGCGCGGCGTACTGTTCGTAATCCCGCACCGTCTTCAACGGCGCCTCCCGCGGCAACTCGGGAAAGGAAATGTGGAACCCCGAGCGGTTCGTGATCGGCTGCAGATGCGCTCCGAAGTTGAACTCGGCCAGATCGTCGCGCAACTGGCGACCAAAAATGTCTCGGTTAAGCTGATCGGCCGGCGGCAGGTCGCCGCGGGGAATCGCTTCGAGCCGCGCGAGGAACTCGCGCCGCCGAGCCGCCCGCCGCTCATGATCCGCAAGCGTCTCCCGCGCCAACCGATCGTTGTAGCGGAAGTCCCCGACACTGGTCGCGAACACCGGGTTCTCGCGCAAATCGAACTGCCAAACATCTTCGAACAACTGCTTCAACGCCGTCGAGGCGGCCGCAGAAGCGGCAGCGGCAGGCGTTGCCGGCAAAGTCGGCGCGGCAGGCTGCGGCGCGGTGTCAGTCGCTGGTTTGGTCGCTGGTTCTGTCGCTGGTTCTGTCACTGCCTCTGACGCTTGTCTTGTCGCTTGTCTTGTCGCTGGCTGGGGTGCGGACTGCGTCGGTGGCTCGGAGGCGACAGCACTTTCCAGGACACTCGCCGCGAGCGGCAACGCGAAGCCAGCGGCAAGCACGTTGGCGACCAGTAGCGTCCGCCAACGGGTTTGGAAACGCGGAACGCGAGTGGCGGTTGAGCCGCTGAACTGATTCGATGGGCGAAGGAGCATGGACATAGGCGAGCGCCAAGCGTGGTGAAGAACGTGGGTAACGAGCGTGGGGTGGTGAAGGGCCCCGGGGCAAAGGTATGCTCACGACGCCGTGAGTATATCGCAGTCCCGCTCGTCCGCTGTGGAGGCCGCTGGCCATGGTTCCATCCGCTGCTCGTCTGTCCGCTAATCGTCCATCCACTGCTCTTCCATCCGGTGTTCTTCCATCTGCGGCTCTTCCATCCACTGCTCTTCCCTCTGTGGCTCGTTCGCCGCACATGACCCGGATGCACATGGGTTCGACTCGCGTTTGTGGAACCCGCGATCGCGTGTCGCTTACGGGGCCCGCTGCGCGTCGCATCGCCGCGGTAACGATGGGACTCGCGGTGGTGGCCGGCATCATGGCGAGCGGTATTCGATCGTCGATGTCCGCGGCGGCGGCGGAACGAGGCAAGGTGGTCGTGTCGGACGAGGCGCGGCGGATTCATTCGCAGACCTACGTGTTCGATGGCCACAACGACCTGCCCTGGACAATGCGCACGGAAGCGGGTTCGTCGTTCGACAAAGCCGACATCGCGGGGCCGGTGCCGAAGTTCCACACCGATCTGCCACGGCTGCGGCAAGGCGGAGTCGGGGCCGTTTACTGGTCGGTGTACGTGCCGGCCGACACCCGCCAGTCGCTGCTGACCACGATCGAACAGATCGAGTTGGTGCGGGCCATGGTGGCGCGGTACCCAAACGATTTCGCGTTGGCGCTCAATGCCGACGATGTCGAGGCCGCTCGAAAAGCGGGCAAGATCGCGTCGCTGATCGGTGTCGAAGGCGGGCACTGCATCGAGGATTCGCTGGAAAATCTGCGGCGGCTTCATCGACTGGGCGCTCGCTACATGACGCTGACCCACTCCGATACGCTCGCCTGGGCCGATGCCGCGACCGACGAAGCGAAGCATGGCGGGCTGACAGCCTTTGGCGAAGAAGTCGTGCGGGAAATGAACCGATTGGGCATGTTGGTCGACCTCTCCCACGTTTCACCGGAAACGATGCGGGACGCCTTGCGAGTCACCACGGCGCCGGTCATCTTCTCGCATTCGTCCGCACGCTCGGTCGCCGACCATCCCCGCAATGTGCCTGACGACATCTTGAAGCTGACCGCCGCCAACGGCGGCGTCGTGATGGTGAACTTCTTCTCCGGGTTCATTCACCCCGAGTCGGCCAAGCGGCGAGCGAACATGTTTCAAGTGAACCGCGAACTGCGAGCAAAGCATCCGGGCGAAGCCGCATTCAAAGCCGCCAAGCTCCGTTGGGAAGCGGAGAACCCCATCCAAGCCGGCTCGGTCCACGACGTGGTCGACCACATCGAGCACATCATCCGCGTCGCCGGCATCGACCACGTCGGTATCGGCTCGGATTACGACGGCATCGGAAAAACCCCCGAACAGCTCGAAGACGTCTCCACCTTCCCCAAGATCACCCAGGAATTGCTCAACCGAGGCTACAACGCCGACCAGATCCACAAAGTAATGAGCGGCAATGCGCTGCGAGTCCTCCGCAAAGCGGGGAAGTAGGAAGTGAGTAGTTGCTAGTTGCTGGTTGCTAGTGATTAGTGGTTGGTGATTAGTGATTAGTGATTAGTGATTAGTGGTTTGTGGTTGCTGGTTGCTGGTTGCTGGTGGTTAGTGGTTGGTGATTAGTGGTCAGTGGTTGGTGGTTGGTTTTGCGTTGGTGGCTCTCGGAGGGAAAGATTGCTAAAGCTCGCGATTTATTGCGGCGCGTGGATGCGCTGGTTATCCGTGTCCATCCGTGTTATCCGTGGTTAATAGATCCTTTGATCCGTGGTAAATAGAGCCTCTCTTTCTTTCACTCGCGACTCGCAATCGACGACTCGCAAACCTTATTAACAAGGCTTAGTTCATGCCGGGACCGTATCGGGGAGATCGTGGAGGATCGCGGCCGCGTCGCGAATCGACGTTTAGGCGGCCGGTCGAGCGGTTCGCGGACCGGCGGCGTGACGACGATGACGAAGGGGAACGGTCTAGCGGATGGTCCGAAACGGCGGGACTCGCCGGAGTGACGGGGATGGCCGGTGCGGGCGCCGGGCCGGGTGCGACGTTGCGACGCGGGTTGGAGGCCCCAGGGGAACTGCCCGAGGTGCATATCCAATCGCCTACCAGCCATCCTTATCTCTATCGCAAGCGGGTGACGCGGTTGGTCGGCGCGCCGAAGCCAGGCGATCTCGTCGTGGTCTATTACGGTGACGGACTGCGGTTGGGATACGGCGTCTTCAACCCCAAGTCCGAGATCGTCGTGCGGATGTTGCAGTGGGATGGCGATCCGCCGGGCGAGTCGTTTTGGGAACAGCGATTGTCGGAAGCGGTCGCGTTGAGACGCGATATCCTGCGGCTGGATCAAGTCACGGACGCGTATCGGCTGGTTCACGCCGAAGCGGATGGACTGTCCGGAATCGTCATCGACCGCATTGGCGAGACGCTGTCGACCGAGGTCTTTTCGCTGGCGATGTGGCAGCGGGCGGAAGAAATCACGACGCGAATGGCGCTGCGTTGCGGCTTGAACCACTGGACGATTCGGACAGCTCCGCAGACGCTCGCGCAAGAAGGTTTTATCGCCGAAGCGAAGAGTTCGCCCGGGTTTCCCGAACGCACACTGATCCACGAGCATGGCACGCGGTTCCGCGTACGGTTCGCGGGCGGGCACAAGACGGGCTTCTTCTGCGACCAACGCGATAATCGCCAAATGCTGGCCGGCTTCTGCGAGGGCCGCTCGGTGCTCGACCTGTGTTGCTATTCGGGCGGGTTCGCTGTGCAGGCCAAGCGGTTGGGGAAGGCGGCTGAAGTGACGGCGGTGGATTTGGACGAGCAACCATTGCAGCTCGCGCGGGAGAACGCGAACCTGAATCAAGTGCGGATCCAGTTTGTGCAAGCCGACGCGTTCGCCTACATGCGCGACATGTTGCGGCTGAACCGTCAATACGACGTCGTGGTATTGGATCCGCCCAAGTTGATCACCTGCCGTCAGGAGTTGGAGGAGGGGACGCAGAAACATTTCGACCTGAACCGGCTGGCGATGCAGTTGGTGAAGCCGGGTGGCGTGTTGCTAAGCTGCACGTGCGCGGGCTTGCTGTCGACCGACGAGTTTCTGCGTTTGTTGTCGGCGGCGGCGCGGCAGGCGGGGCCGTTGCTGCCGGGGCAATTCACACCCAACGGCAAGCCCAAGCACGCCGCGCGGACGCTGCAGTTCCTCGCGCGCACCGGCGCGGCGCTCGATCATCCTGTCGCTTCCCACTGTCCCGAGGGCGAGTACCTAAAAGCGGTTTGGATGCGCATTCTGTAGACTTCGATGATATTGTCGAGGGAGACGGACGGAGAGCGACGATGACGAGCATTGCCGACGATTTGGCGCGCGGCTGGAAAATTCACCAAGCGGGCGATTTGGCCGGGGCCGAGGCGGTTTACCGGGAGGTGCTGCGGCGCGATCCGAGCCACACGAACGCTTGGTGCTATCTGGGAATCGTCCAGCATGACCGCGATCGGTTCGCCGACGCCGTGGAGTCTTACCGCCAAGCTCTGGCGTTACAGCCGAATTTCCCGATCGCGTTGAACAACATGGGCAACTCGCTGCGCATGCTGCGTCGCATCCGCGAGTCGATCGCCTGTTTCGATCAAGCAGCGCGGCTCAAGCCGGACTACTTCAACGCCTATCGAAACAAAGGCACGGCGTTGCTGTGGGAAGGGTTCATTCCCGAAGCGTTAGAGAGCTACCGGCAGGCGCTGCGGGTGGCCCCGAACGACGCCGAGTCGCACAAGAATATCGGCGTGATCCAGCTCCTGCGCGGGAATTTCGCCGAGGGATGGCCCGAGTACGAATGGCGGATCCAAGCGGTCGAACGCCTGCTTCCCGCCGTGCCCGCGCCCAAGTGGCAAGGCGAGCCGCTCGACGGCCGCACGATCCTGCTGGTGGGCGAACAGGGAATCGGCGACGCGTTGCAGTTCGCTCGTTATGCCGTCGTGCTCAAACAGCGTTATGCCTGCCGAGTGGCGATGAGCGTTCTGCGACCCGCGATCCCGCTGTTGAAACGGGTCGCGGGGATCGACGAACTGACGGCGATCGGCGATCCGCTGCCCGTCACCGACTATTGGCTTCCGTTGATGAGCATCGCGGGCGCTTTGGGGCACGTGCGTCCCGAGCAGTTCCCTTCCGGCGCGCCTTACCTGTCGGTGGACGAAGCGCGTGTTTCCCGTTGGCGGGAAACGCTCGCAGCCTACCCAGGCGTGAAGATTGGCGTTGGATGGGCGGGCAGTCCGGATTTCGCCGCCGACCGCTACCGCAGCCTGTCGCTGGCGGAACTGCTGGCCCCGTTCGCGCGGTTTCGCAATTTGCACTTCATCAGTTTGCAGAAGGGGGAAGGGGCCAAGCAGTTGTCGTTGATCGACGGTTTGGGGCCGGTGGTGGATTTCGGCGAGCGACTGGACGCGGACGCGCCGTTCCTCGACACCGCGGCGATCATGAAAAACGTCGATCTGGTGCTGACGTCGGACACGTCGATCGCGCATCTGGCGGGCGGACTGGGCGTGCCGCTGTGGCTGTTGCTGGGGAAAGTGCCCGACTGGCGCTGGTTGCTCGAACGCGACGATTCGCCGTGGTACCCGACGGCGCGGCTGTTCCGCCAAACGGCGGTCGGAGACTGGGGACCGCTGTTCACTCGCGTCGCCGACGCGATGGCCGAACGCTTCCCCGCCATCCAACGGAAGACACCGGCGGAGATGCGGTTGGCGATCGCAGGTAACAACCGTTTGGTGCGCGGCCGACATGGCCTGTTGCTCTACAACCGGCACGACGCCTACATCGGCAAAT
Organism: uncultured Planctomycetaceae bacterium; assembly: GCA_903921945.1. Classification (GTDB taxonomy): domain Bacteria; phylum Planctomycetota; class Planctomycetia; order Pirellulales; family Pirellulaceae; genus CAIXSC01. The sequence continues at coordinate 1,576 of CAIXSC010000699.1, read as the reverse complement.
CGATCGAAAGTTATGGCGAATTCTCGGAGGGCGAGCACGAACTGTTTCGGCAGATCGTGCATCCGGGCGATGTGGCGATCGAAGCGGGCGCCAACATCGGCTCGTTGACCGTTCCGCTCGCGAAACTCGTCGGGGCCTCGGGGCGGATCATCGCCTTCGAGCCACAGCGGTCGGTTTTTCAGCTGTTGTGCGCCAACGTGGCGCTGAACAGTTTGGAAAACGTCGAGTGCCACTGGAAGGCGGTCGGGGCGGCGGCCGGCGAGATCGTGGTGCCATTGCTCGATTTAGGCCAGACAGCCAACTTTGGCGGCTTGGGCTTAGGCGAATATCAACGCGGCGAGCGGGTGCCGGTCGCGACGATCGACAGTCTGGAACTGCCGCGCTGCGCGTTTATCAAAGCCGACGTTGAGGGAATGGAACTGGAAGTGTTCCGGGGAGCCGTACGGACGCTGGAACGCTGCCAGCCGATCTTGTATTTCGAAAACGACCGCCAGGAGAAATCGCCGGCGCTGTTGGCGTTTCTCCTCGAGCGTGGCTACCGCTTGTATTGGCACTTGCCACGCATGTTCGTCCAAGACAACTATTTCGCCAACTCGGAAAACGTCTTCGGATCCATCGTGTCCGTGAACGTGCTGGGCATCCCGCCAAAAACAAAATCGAATGTCGTGGGGATGCGCGAGATCACCGCCCCAGGCGACTTTTGGCGGGACGTTCGCTGACTCGCACTTCCACACGTTCGCCGACGGGCTTATCGACCGCATCGGCCGAGCTGGTCACGCCGGCTGCTGGCCGCAGGGCGCGGGCTTCGTAGGCCGAGTAATCCGTGGAAGAAGCCAAGGCGGCCAAGTAGGCGAACGCCGCCGCCAGCAACACCGCGGCGGCCAACCTCGGCAGGTTCGGCATTCGCCACGGCCGCCGCGCCGCGCGCGATGCGGCCAAGTTCTGTCGATTCATCAAAGGGTCTCCTTACCCTGGTTGCTTGAAAACAGCCCCCGAACTCGAAGTCAGTTCGGGATGCCGACGCCCGCGGCGGTTATCGCCACTGAGAGAACACAGCATCCGCAGCGGCTTGGTATCGAGCGGAGGCGGCAGCCGATTTCTTCACCAAGAAGTCGGCCAGAGTTGGCTTCGTGGACACCACCACAGCCGGCGGGCTCGTTGACGCGACCGTTGTCTTCGCTGTCGAAGCGGACGTTGCATTGGCTCGCACTAGGTTGACCAGCGGTGCCTCGCCCTCACCGGAACCGGAGCCACCTGAAGTGCCGCCGCCCGACGTTCCGCCGTCCGTCGTGCTACCACCGGAGCTGCTGCCGCCAGAGGTTCCGCCGTCCGTCGTGCTGCCACCGGAGCTGCTGCCGCCAGAGCTGCTGCCGTCCGTCGTGCTTCCACCGGAGCCGCTGCCGCCCGACGTGCCGCCGTCCGTTGTGCTGCCACCGGAGCTGCTGCCGCCCGACGTGCCGCCGTCCGTCGTGCTTCCACCGGAGCTGCTGCCGCCAGACGTGCCACCGTCCGTCGTGCTTCCACCGGAGCTGCTGCCGCCAGACGTGCCACCGTCCGTCGTGCTGCCACTGGAGCC
>CAIXSC010000698.1 GCA_903921945.1 uncultured Planctomycetaceae bacterium | reverse complement strand
CGAGCACCCACGCCAACCGATACGACAACCGATGAGCCAATCGATACGTCAATCGATACGTCAATCGATACGTCAATCGATACGCCAACCGATACGACGAGCCATCGACGGCGGCTTGCGGCGCAAGCCAGTCCGATGCGCGCAGAATCTCATGGATGGGGGAACGCGCGTCATCGCCCGAACGCGAGCAACACGGCGCTGCGGCGGCGGCTCTGGTCATCCTTGACCCTGGTCGAATGAATCCAATGGCGATCGCCTTCCCGGATCGCATCGCCAGGCGGTCATCCTTGCCGCCGGCCCGAGTATAGCGAGCCGTCCGGAATCCCCCAACGCGAGTTGCCGCTCGCGGCGGCAAGCTGGGCTGTTCCGGTGAACGGGGCAAATCCAATCCGCCTCGCCAAAGCCGATTACCGTGTCGAAGCGGGCCGCTCTACCCCGAATGCTAGGCATTCTCCCCGCAAAGACACATTTTTTATGGCCAAGATCACACCTCGCCCAGGCGTTCGGTCGAGTCCCCGAAGCGGTCGAGCCGCACTCCGGTCTTGTCCATCAACGAGAGGTACAGACTGCACATCTTGCGGTTGGGCTTGCCCAGGTAGTCGAGCACTCGGCCGGCCTGTAGCTGGCCGCCGCCTTGGCCGAGCAACACCACCGGCAACTGATTGTTGTCGTGTCCCCCCGTCATCATGCTCGAGCAGAACATGATCATCGAGTTGTCCAGCAGCGTCCGTTCGCCTTCCTGGATCTGATTCAATCGGCCGGCGATGTAAGCCAGTTGCTGCGTGAAGAACTGGTTCACCTTGAGCCAATCGGCGCCGTTGGTGTGCGACAGCAGGTGGTGGATCATGTAATCGATACCTCCCTTGCCGCTGGACGCCGCCAGGTTCGGGAAACGCAGCGATGAATGATCGTTGTTCAGCTTCAAGGTACATACCCGAGTGGTGTCGGTTTGGAAGGCGAGTACCAGGATGTCGCACATCAGCCGCATGTGCTGGTCGATATCCTGAGGCATTCCGTCGGCGGGGCGCGGCATGTTTGGCGCGGCGAGCGTCGGCCGCCAGCCTTGCAACCGCCCTGCCTTGCCGGCTCGATCGATCTGCGATTCGACGTCGCGAACGGAAGACAGGTACTCGTCGAGCCGCCGCTGGTCGGAGCGGCTGACTTGGTTCCGCAGGCCGCGGGCTTCTTCGAGCACGGCGTCGAGCACGCTTTGGTCGGCGCGGCCGACATCGTCGCGGAACAGCCGGTCGAATGCCAACGCGGGATACACTTCCAGCGGCGTCGGCGTGGTCGGCGAGCTCCACGAAATGTGCGAGCTGTAGACCATCGAATAATTCTTATGAATCGCGGCGATCGACGGTTCGCAGCCCAGCACCAAGCTCGGCACCTTCGTCTGTTCGCGGTAGTGCTGGGCAATTACTTGATCGCAACTGGTCCCGGAACGGATCTCGCCACCCGGCGCGAGGTGCGCGCCGGACAGTAGATTGCCCGTCTGGCAACTATGGATGCCACCGATGAGCGCTTCGGCGTTGTACAGGCCCCGGATGAAGTTCATTTTCTCGCGGAACGGATGGAGCGATTCGAGCACTTTGCCGAGCTGCATGTCCCGGCCTTCGCCCTTCGCCCACCATTCGGCGCTATGAAACCCGTTGCCGGAGAACAGACAGGCGAACCGCACCGGCGGATTGGACGTGTTCTTCGCTTCGGTCCCCCACGCCGGCAACGATTCCATCCACGGCAACGCCATCGTCACGCCCACACCGCGCAAAAACGCTCGACGCGACACGAGGGATTTCAATACGGATTGCATTGGCACGCTCCTGGAAAAATTGTCCGGCATTTCAGATTTCGTCGAGTTACCGCTGGGACGCGTGCGGGTTGCCGCGACGTTACGGTCAATTCACTTCTCGATTCACTGTACTTCAGGGTTTATTCGTCCACAGCCACGTCGCGTCCACGGATCATGCGGAACTGCGGACTGCCTACAATCGCGAGCACAGCCGCCGAGACACGATCTTCACTTGCCTGGGTCTGGGCGACCATTTGGTCGATCAAGGTCGTATCCGAGAGTGTCGTGCCACGACCGAGGGCGTAGCCGAGCAGCCGTTGGCAAAATAAACGCGCGACGGTGTCTTTCTTCTTCGACAAAAGATAGCCGCGCAGTCCTTCGATCCCGGCGAATTCGGTCCCGTCCCGCAGGCGAGCCTTTGTATCCACCGGTTGGCCGCTGCTCTCCTTCAAGCGGAACCGCCCGATCGCGTCGAAGTTCTCGAACGCGAAGCCGAACGGATCGATCCGCACATGGCACGAGGCGCACGAAGGATTCGACACATGTTGCTCGACCATCTGCCGCGTGGTGAGCGTGTCGGTTCCTTCTTGGTCGGGAAGGATCGGCACGTTCGCGGGCGGTCGCGGCAGTTTTTCGCCGAGCAGCGTTTCGACTACCCAATTGCCTCGCAGCACCGGGCTTGTCCGCGACGCGCCCGATTGTTTCGCGTGAACGCTCGCCATTCCCAACACGCCGCCACGGCCAAACTTTTTCACGCCGTCCACTCGCCGCCACTGTGGTCCGCTGACGCCGGGAATACCGTAATGCTTGGCTAACTGCTCGTTCAGGAACGTATGGTCGGCGTCAAGCACGCTGGCGATCGGCCGGTCGTTTTGGAACAGGTCTTGGAAAAACAGGATCGATTCCTCGTAGATTGCTTGCCGCAGCGTGGCGTCGAATTGGGGGAAGAGCGTCTCGTTCTTTTCCTTCAGCTCGTCAAATCCCCGCACATGAATCCATTGGGTGCCGAATTCCACAGCCAACGCGCGGGTCCGGGGATCTTTCAGCATCCGCCGGGTCTGCTCGGCGAGCACCTGCGGATCGCGCAGCCGTCCGGCGGCCGCGAGTTGGCGCAGTTCGTCATCCGGCATCGACGACCAGAGGAAGTAGCTTAACCGCGACGCAAGTTCCCAATCGTTCACCGCTCCAGGCTCCTTGCCGGGCGGAGCCGACTCCACGCGGAACAAGAACGCGGGTGACACAAGCACCCTGGCGAGCACTCCGCGAAACGCTTCGTCGTGGCTGGCGCCCTTGGCACGCACGGCGTCGTAGAGCGTTCGCACTTCGGCCCGCTCCGCATCCCGCAGCGGCCGTCGATACGCTTTCTCGGCGAACCGTGCCAACGCTTCAAGTTGTCCGGGAATCGCGGATTCCTCGAACTTCAGAAACTCTTCCGCGTCCCGTTGGAATATCGGCTTGCGGTCGATGAAAAACTGTTGCAACGCCTTGGGCGTGTCTTGGGTGGTGTACCCCATGAACTGAGGCAGGTAGTCGAACTCGGCGACCGGTTGTCGACTGATCAGACGATGCGCCACCCAGAGCCGATTCAATTCTTTTGATTGCTCGGTCGAAAGAAAAAGCCGCTCGAGCGGTTCGTCTTCGCGGTGGAACATCTTCAGCGACACGACTTCATCGCTGGGCACGACTTCGGGGAAGCACAGGAACAGCGGAAAAACCCGGCGAAACTCGTCGTGCGCCGCGACCATCGCCTTGTAGGCGGGACTGTCGGCAGAGGCGAGTATCGGGCCTTCCCAACGCGAGTTCGCATCCGGCGGGTTGGTCGCGGCCATGACATTCGCGAACCGCTTCGAGGCGTCGGCTTCAAACTTCACATCGACAACGAAGTCGCGGCCTGAGAACAACGCGGCCGGCAACTTGATCGCGACCACGGCGTCGCTCGCGGCCATCACGCCTTCGCCCGGCTGTTCGCCCTGGCCGTCACCAGCCGCTTTGCCGAACCGTTCCTTCGGCAAGCCGTAGACCTCGGGATTTACCGCCCGCTTGGCTACCTGGGTCAAATCCACTCCGGCAAACAACGGACTCTCCGCCGTCACCAACCGATCGTACAACGCTCGATCGGGATCCTGCTCGCTGGCCGGGCGAGGACCGGCGAGCACACGGGCGACCTCCGCGGCGATGGTCGCCGCGTCGCCGCGCCGCGCCGGATCGGCGGCTGCGGATCGCCACTGTCCGAGCGTCGAGTTGCCGGGAATGAAATTAGCCAACGCGTTGGCCTTGTTTTCCGATGGCTTGCGGGCCGGCCCGCGCGCGAAGCTCCAAACCTCGGCGTTGCCGTGTTTATCGCCATGCGGATTGCCTGCATGGATGTCCCAAGCGACATCCTTCTCCAAATCCCAAACCCGCTGGCCCTCGGCGTCCTCCGTGATCGTGAGTCCAACCTCCGTCAGATCGCAAGCGTGATTCGCGTCGCGGGAATCGACGGCCAAGACGATCGAATCGCCTTTCTCGACCATCAACGAATGGGCCGCCGTTTTGGCGGCTTGGCCTAGGTCAAGCGTGCTCTCCCCCAACAGCTTCGCCTTGGCGCCGCGACGATGTTCGAGCTGCCAAGCGACTCCATTTCCGCAAGCTGCGTGGGCATGCACAACGCGATTCGCGATGGTCACGCGGCCGGCGATCGGACTGGTCCAAACGATGGCGACCAACTCTTGAGGCGTTGGGTGAACGGCGATGGATTTCGCCGAAATGCGTCCCGGAATCTGCAGGGTTCGCTCCGAGGAGTTCGCCAGAACCACGGGCAGGTCCGTTCCGGCTTTGCCCCAACCGCGAATCGCTTCGCTATTCGCGTGCGTCGTCTTGAGGTCCAGCAGCGTCAAGACGGCTCCAACGGGCACGGAATCCTCCATCGGCTTCCGCGGCGTGATGGCCAATACTTTGCCCCACTGTTTGAGGAACGCGGCGTTCAATCCGTTTTTTTCCGCGATCATTTCGGGGGAGCCGCCCTCCGAATGAGCCAATTCGAAGACGGCGGCTAGATAAGCGGCCGCATTGGCATACGCGGACGGAATGTCCGACTCGAACGCGGGACCGAACTCGGCATAGTCACGCAGCAGCAAGGTGGGTTTGCCGTTGCCTTCGAAGCGCGGACGATGCCACACGAGCGGTCCTGAAGAACCCAGTTCGCGAGCCGCCAAGTGAATTGTCACCGAGGACTGGCCGGCCACTGGTTTCACTGGCAAGCGCAACGTGATCGACTCCGCGGCCGGATGATCAAACGCCGCCTGTCGCGACAAACTTTCGGTGTAGGAATTGCCCGCCTCGCCCGCAGGCCCAAAGCTCGGCCGAAGATAACTTCCCACCCGAACCGTGCGCCACAGCAAGGTTTGCCAAGAGGCCACTTCGGCCGCGAGCTTCGCCGCATCCGGCTCCGCCGCGGCGCTCCACTGCGCGCGAATCCGAGCCAGAGGGGACGATGGCGACGCGGAGGCGGAGGCGGACGAGTTGACGAGCGTCTCCCAGACGATTCGCAAGTATTTCTCGTTGAGCTTTTCCTTCGCGGCGATGTCGGCGAACTTGCCGGCCGCGAGCGACTCGCGATGCCGAACGGTGGCGAGCAGATACGGCTGCGGATTCAGTTTGCCGGCGGGAGGCGCGACGGCCGCGTAGAACTTCCGAAGACTGGCCGTTGCCTCGTCCGTCCAATCCCGTCGCGTCTTCGAGGCGGAAAAACGAAAGCCGTCCGGCAGCAACACCGCGTGATCCGCGATATCTTTCGCCGCGCCCAGATACCGCGCGAAAAGCACCGGCGAAATGTCCGACAGCGATTCGCCTGCGTTTGTGAAGCCTTCGCCACCCGCGCCGTCTTTGGGGAACTCGCGAGTCGGCTGCAGGTCGACACCGGTCAGGTCGCGGATTGTCGCGTCGTATTCGGCGTTGCTGAGTCGCCGTAGCGGCGTGCGTCCGGGATCGCCCGTTCGCGCCCGCGCCTCGGCGTCGAGAAAGCGTTTCACCCATTCCGCCAACCGATGCCTCTCGGCCTCTGTCGGTTGCGGATGGCTCTTGGGCGGCATCTCCCCGGTTTCCAACTGCTCGATCATGCTCTGCCAAGGCTTGACCTGCTTCCGCACATCATCCAGTCGAGCGAATCGTTCCAGGTCGAGGCTGCCCTTCTTCTCCTTCGTGGAATGGCACCCCAGGCAGTACTTCGCGAGCAACGGTTTCACCGTCTGGCCAAACCCGTTTTCGTCGATCAACACGGATGGCGAAGTGGCCGTATCATCCGCCGCGGCGGCCGCCCCGAGTCCAAGCAAGAACATGGCCGCGAGCATCGACGCGAGCATCGAAGCGAGCATCGACGCCAGTTCGGCCGTGTTGAGCCGAGTCACAGCTTGGCGAGGTGCAGCTTGGCGAGGTGCAGCGTGGCGAGGTGCAGCTTGGCAAGGTATTTGCTCAGCGATAGCGTGGGGACTCGCGACGGCCGTAGGGATGAATGTGCGGCCCGATGACTGGCTCGCCGTGTGAATCATCAGATTCGCTCCTGATGGCTTTCGTGGGGTGCGCGGCGTTTGATGGCGGTCGCTTCAGTGAATCCCGACGCTGCGGGATCGACGAACGGTGGAGGGCTCGGAACTCCAGCGTTCGCTCTCCCGGTTATCTGCGGTTACGGAAACGATGGACACAACGCGATGGGCGAACACGCGGGTCGACGACCTGCGCGGCGTCGGAACTTCGGGTAACTAGTGTGTCACGGGCAAGGACTTCACGGACGTGGATCAGGGCCAAGGCGCCGAGGATCGAGGGCCGAGGCACTGACTGCAAGATTGTATGACAATCTCAACGGCGTCACCACACCGGGTGAATGGCCCAGCGCGGCGGCGGCTCATGGGGGTGCTCGGCTCCGGGGAACTTTCCACTGTCAGCTTGACTTGCGGTTGTCCAGGCGCGAACGATTGGCTTGCCAGTGTGGGGCGCAATCACAAAAGCACACTGTCATGTTGGCTAAATTGCAGACGTTGTCGCTCCTCGGCATGGAAGCATTGCCGGTGGAGGTGGAGGTTGATGTTTCCGGCGCGGCACTGCCGAAGACGGTGCTAGTGGGACTGCCCGAGGCGGCGGTCAAGGAGAGCACGCATCGGGTTGAACGAGCGATCGTCAACTCGGGTTTTTCGCGGCCTGAGGACCGCGTGGTGATCAATTTGGCGCCGGCCGAACTGCCCAAAAACGCCGGCTCGTTCGATCTGCCGATTTCGCTTGGCATCTTGGCCGCCTCCGGGTAGCTGGAATCCGAGCGATTTGAGCGATACGCGGCGGTCGGCGAACTGTCGTTGGAAGGGACGACTCGGCCGGTGAAAGGGGCGTTGTCGATGGCCATGGCCCCGTCACAAGATCAGCGACTCAACCCTGTCACCCCGTAGTCGCGTAGCGACGACCGATGGCAGCCGAGCCTTTCAAGGCTGGGTGCCGCTCGCACGTCCTCCCGACCACGCTAGCCGAAGCCGTCGTGAAGATCGACGACATGACGGCACGGTGGTGCCGGTTCCTCGATGGGTCGAAGTGGTGAATGTCCATCAAGCTGGGATGTTGGGGCTAAACGTACGCGCAATAAAGCGCTCAAAAGGGGATCCCCATGGCCCTGGGAATATCGCCAACGGTGGATTACGCATTCAAGCGGTTGCTCGGGGACCCGCGTCACAAGCGGGTGCTGATCCACCTGCTCAATGCGATTTTCGAGAATCAGTTCGTCGTAAATGACGTGGAAATCCTAAACCCGTTTTTGGAGAAGGACTTCGAGGACGACAAGCTGTCGATCCTGGACTTGCGGGCACGGGACACGCGTGGGCGACAGTACAATTTGGAGATGCAAACCTCGATGGCCGGGGCGCTGTCCAGCCGGCTCGTGTACTACCTCGCCAGCATTTACAGCCAGCAACTCGGGGAATCCGACAAGTATAACAGCTTAGCCCCAGCCCTGAGCATCTGTTTCCTCGACGGGATTCTCTTTCGCGACACTCCGGCTTTCCACACCCGCTTCCGGCTCTGCTCGCTGGAACATCAACTGGTCTTCTCGGACCAGCTTGAGGTACATTTGATTGAGTTGCCGAAGTACCGGGGCGAGGCGGCGTTTATGCCGCGGGCCCGCCGGTTGGAACAGTGGGCCTACTTTCTCGGGCACGTGGCTCAGATGGAGGTTCCCGATATCGAGCGGTTGTTTCGGGATCCGGTATTTGTCGAAGCGGGAGGTATTCTGGAAATGATATCGAAGACCGAAGAGGAACGGCTACGCTACGAGTTGCGCATTAAGGCCCTGCGGGACCTCCACAGCAATCTGGAGTACGCGGAAAGACGCGGCTTAGAGGCAGGTCTCCAGCAAGGACGAGAGGAGGGACGCGTCGAAGGGCGACAGGAGGGGCGCGTGGAGGGGACCATTCAGACTCTTCAGAAGTTGCTTGGCGAACCCGTGACCAACAGCGACGAACTCGCGAATCGTGACCCGAAACAACTCGTAGAGTTAGCCGAAACGCTTCAAACGCGATTGCGCAGCCGACTCGCTTGAGGACGCAGCCGGATAGCGATTGATCGTGGATAATCTCAACATGCATGGCAGCGAGTCCTGCGTGCGATACGTCGCTGCCGCTAGTGTCCGGGATGACGAACTGGGCGAGAAGGGCGTGCGTGGGGCGCTCAAAAACCGGTTCACGCGTACGAAATTTCTCAGCGATCCAACGCACCGCATCCGGTTCGTCTACCTTCCCCGCCGTAGGTCGTGGCTCAACCAGATAGGTATTTGGTTCGGCCTGCAATGACGCAAAGCGACCCGCTTGGGTAACTTAGCGTCGCTGCCGCAGACCAACGAGCCATATGGCGAGCGCCGCGGGCAACGACAGTCGGCCGACGCCAAACCACCGTGATGCTGTTGCCAACTGGGTAACTTCGCGTCGCTGCCACACCTTTGCGATAAGATCACTCAATTCATCACGCATTACACCTCCGGCTTATCGCCACCCTATAAGTGAACCTATATAAGATGAATGCTGTGCATACAGGCAGCCTAGGAAGCAATCAGGCTCGGTCGTGGCGCATTTGGCTCCGTCGGCACTCGTTGGGCTGCTTCCCCGCAGAGCCCAACTCCGTTTCTCCTCGTGCCAACAGCCGACGCAGTCGCCGGCCCCACTGTTTATGCACACTTGGACACCTGCGCCATGCCTCCGATAATCCTGCGGCGATAGCCGCACCCTGCGACTCCTGCGATGGCGACCCACAGGGCCCCCAGAAGGACCCTCCGGGGAATTTTCCACCGTCAGCTTGACTTGCGGTTGTCCAGGCCCGAACGATTGG
>CAIXSC010000697.1 GCA_903921945.1 uncultured Planctomycetaceae bacterium | reverse complement strand
CGCGGCGAGTTGGCATTGCCGGACCTCCACCTGCTCGGCGCCGTCTATCCAGACACAGGCCGCCCGCCGCGCTGTCCCCAGCCGGCACCGGTCGAGTATCAGTCGAGCACCCACCACCAACACGATGCTGTCGTCCAACTGCGAACGCAATCCCTTCCCGCTTGGCCCGCCGCCGTTTGGCCCGCCGCTGCTTGGCCCGCCGCTGCTCAGCCCGATACCATTCGGCCCGATTCCATCCGGCCCGATTCCCCCCGGTCCCTGAGTGGCGTTGAACAGCCCCTTTCCGCCGGGGCGGTTCCGCGGATCCACCGATGGACCGCCAGCGGACACGTCGCCGCCGGGCCATTCCAGCAGTCCGGGGCTGGCCCCGTCATCGATCAGTGTGAGTCCCTCGAGCACCAGCGAGGAATCGGTGCGCAGTAGCGGTCCGACGTGATTCGCGTCGCGGATAAAGTGGATTCGACCCTCGCGCGGCGACGCCGCTCGAATCCGCAATTCCTTCCCGCGAATGTCGAGCGGCGGGGTCCGCCATAATCCGCCGCCCCGCAGTAACAATTCCGAATGGCTCGGAGCCGACTCGATCGCCGTCCGAAGATCTTGGAACCAGCGGGGTGTGACGCCAAGCGATTGCACTTCGACAAAGTTTCCAACCCACGGACCGGGCGGCTGTCCCGCAATCGCACCCGCCCCGGCAAAGGGACCTTGAGCGGCCGGCTTGGCCATGACGGCCCCCTTGGCCGTTCCCGGGCCCGCAGTCGGATCGAAAACCGGTTTGGACACCGGCGCGGCTGCCTGCCCTGTCGCTCGCCCTGCTACCTGCCCTGTCGCCTGCCCTGTCATTGTCGCCGACGGCCCGCCCCGGTTACCCGTTACCACGACCACCACGATCAACAGGAGCGTCAATCCGCCACACCCGGCCAACAAGGATGTCTGCAATCGATTGTCGGAACGCCGCGCAGACCGACGAACGGCTGGCGCCGGACGATGCGCGCCCGACACGGTTCGAGTGGCCTCCACATGCGATGCGACCAGCGGACTTGACGTGTTCGCCAGCGTTGACGCGGACGACGGCGACTCGGCAACGGCCATGAGGACCGCGTTTGAACCGTCACCTGGCAACGGTGCGGCCACCGGCTTCGCTCCAGTTGGACCACATTCGGGCGGCAGATAGTCGGGTGGCAACCAGCCCGAACCGAAGAACTCGGCGGCCGCGAAGTCCGCAGGCCAAGCATCCGGCGACGGCCCCGCGCCCCCCTGCGGCATCCCGCCCGACACATGCACACCAGGACCAAGCACAGCCACGCCAGCAGGAACCACGCCAGCAGGAACCACGCCAGCAGGAACCGAATCAGGAGGAATAACGCTCGCCCCGTTAAGTCCCGCGGGTGCAATAACCGGTCCACCGGTTGCGAGCGGCGGTGGCAGCGGTCGACCTAAGGCAGCAACACCGGGAACGCCGACAGCGCCGCCAACTCCCGCATTGCCAACAACTCCCGCGCCGCCAACAACTCCCGCGTTGCCGCCAACTCCCGCGTTGCCAACAACTCCCGCGCCGCCAACAACTCCCGCGTTGCCAACAAAGGGAGCCATGGGGTGAGCCGCCGCAGCCGCCCCATTCCTTCCGGGAGCAGCGAGCGGTAAACCTGCCGAGGCTGGTTCGTCAAGGGCTCGAGTGGTTCCCGGAGGCCACTGGTGAGCGGACACATGGTCGGGCGACTCGACTTTCGTTCCAGTGCTGCCGCGAATGAGTTTCAGTTGTCGCGCGGCTTCGGCTGCCGAACCAAGACGGTTGGCCGGCTCCCGCGCCAACAGTTGTTCCACCAAACTGACGAGCGCGGCGGGCAACTGAGGACGCAGGCTCGCGAGCGGCGGAATCTTGCCTGCCAAAACGCCCCGCATGATCGCCAGGCTGTTGTCGCCGTTGATCGGAGGACGGCCAGCCCCCATCGCGTACAAGACGCACCCGAGTCCATACAGGTCGACGCGGCAATCGATCGGCTGACCCTCCAACTGCTCCGGGGCCATGTACGCCAAGGTGCCGACCAACATGCCGGCCTCGGTCAGTCGCGAATCGGAACCCGCCCGAGCGAGCCCGAAATCGGTAAGCTTCACTTGGCCGCTATCCGCCATCACCAGGACGTTCGCGGGTTTCACATCGCGGTGAACCAACCCGCGTTCATGCGCCGCCGCCAACCCCATCGCGACCCGCATCCCGATGTGAGCGATCGCCGACACCGGCAACGGACCGCGGGTATCCAACAACTGTTGCAGGTTGCAACCCGCCAGATATTCCATGACCAAGTAAGGCCAATCGCCGCGATCCTCGACCGCGTGGATCGTCACCACGTAACGGCTGTTCACGGCCGCGGCCGCTCGCGCCTCGGCGGAAAACCGTTGTCGAGCCGTCTTGTCCTCCAACCACTGCGGGGCCAGCACTTTGACGGCTACCAAGCGATCGAGCGTCACATCGCGCGCCGCGAACACCACGCCCATGCCGCCCCGCCCGATTTCGCGGAGCAATTGATAACGGTCGAGCTTCGCGCCCACGCGAGGAAAGTTGTCCGGCCAGGAGATCGCGAGCCGTATTCCGGCCGTCGATTCGTCTTGGCCAACTCGCGTCGCCATCCAATCCGGTGGATCCGCGAACTGCTCCATCAAGGCGGCCAAGGGAGCGGGCGTCTGCTCGATGCCGGGCAGCCGCCGTGCCACCTCCCCGGGGAACTGCTCGCCCGCCGCCAACCGTTCGAGCCGCTTGCGGCACGCCTCGCAGGATTCCAAATGCCCCGTCAATAACAACTCGTCGGGACCAGCTACCGCGCCTTGTAACAGCGCCGCGAAAGTCGTGACGCTCGGGCAGTCACCCGCCAAGCTGGCGAACGGCGCCGCATCGGTCGATCCTCTTCGCGGCGAATCCGCCATCGTTCGCTCCCTACCACCTGACGACCGCTCAGCAACCTTCCGGCACCTCGTCGCCCAGTTCCTGGACTTTTTCCCTCAGTTTCGCCAACACGCGGCTCTTCGCGACATAGACCGCGCCAACCGACATCCCAAGACCGCTGGCCACGGACGCCGCATCCTCGTTCTGCACCGCCGTCCGCCAGAACGCGTCCCAGGTCGCGGGCTGGAACTGGCCGCGGAGCTGCTCAGCCGCCCACTGAAACACCCGCCGCTGGTACTCATGCTCCCAAAACGCCTGCTCCTCGTTCGCTTCGACTTGATTTTCCAACATCTCCCGCACATTCGAATCGCCGGTGCCCTGCGGCGCTCGACGGCGGTGGTGCGCGAAGTCCGCCAGTTTGCTCCGCGCGACCGTGAACAACCAACCGCGAAACTTTCCCGTCCGAGGATCGTAGTCCCACTGGCCGATCGTTTTCGCAACCGCTCGCAGCACTTCCTGCGTGACATCAGCCGCGTCCGCGTCCTGCAACCCGCGTTTCAAAGCGTAGCGATACACCAACGGCGAATAGACCTCGACAAACTGCCTCCACGCCCCATGGTCCTGCGCGTCGCGCAATCGCAATAGCAACGTGGGACGAGTTACCGGGTTGTCGCTCACGATACGGTTCCTTGACGAGGCCGGCGAAACGCCCGTCCAAGTATAACGTTCGCCAACTCACCCAACGGACCCCCAATCGCGACGCATCCCGCCAACCAGTCAACCGCTGCCCAACCGTAAACCGCCACGTAATAACTACCGGTGCCTTCGCTCAACTCTTACAGACCGCTGGCGGAATGAGCGCGATGCGACGAATCGGGCTCGACACAGATCAACCCGTCGTTCGGCGTGCCCACGACCAGCCACTCTCCCGCCACAACCGGGCCACTGACATACGGCCCAGGCTCTCCGATCCGCCAGCGCCACGCCAGCGACTCGCCCGCCGCCTGGCGATCGATGGCGAACAACCAACCGCCATGATTCACGCCGTACACGTATTGGCCCGCGACCGCCAGCGGCGCCGACAGCGCCGCCCCCGTCGACCAAGAACGCGGATTACCGTTATCCGCGGCGATCGCGTACACTCGCCCGTCGCCACAGCCGGCGATCACTTCGCCCCCGGGGCACGCCACCAACCCCAGCACAGCGCCGGGCAATTCGCGACGCCAGACCACGCGCAAGGTCCCCCGCTCCAACCGCCAAACCGCCCCGCCGGTACGCGAGTCGCCGGTCGTTCCCGCCCTTCCTTGGCTCGTTGCCGCGCGGCGCCCCGCTCTCCGCAGTTCGACGGGTGCGTTCCGATCGCCTCCGCTCGGGTTGGCGAAATCCGCGTCGCCCATACCGATGAAAACCGACGAGCCGCTGGCTGCCGGTGGTGCGAAAACAGGCCAGTCGGTCGGCAGCCGGTCCAGTTCCCGGCCGGTGGCTGCATCCAACAAACAGACCGCCTCGCCGCCCCGCCCAAGACCGGCATACACCAAGCCGCCGTCGACCAGCAACGCGGTTTCCGCGTCGGCATACCGCGCGCCTTGGTTGTGAAACACCAGCCGAGCGGATTCACCGTTTTCCCCCGCAAAGCCGCTCGAAAGGGCGTACACGCCATCATCACCCGCCTGAAAGTAAATCCGGTCGCTTCCTCCGTCGCGCGGCGGATTCGCCGCCACTCCCACTCCCACTCCCACTCCTACCCCACCCAACGATTTCCCATCTCGCGACGCACCGGCTTGCAATCCGCCATCGAGCGACGAAGGGGGATTGGCACTTCGAGCCACAACCGTCGGCGTACACTCGATGTGGCCGCGAGTTGGGAAGCTCCAGAGCAGCCGAGCTGACTCGGTTGGTTCCGAGGACAGCGCCAAGACGAACAATCGGGCATCGCGCGTCGCATGTAATCCTTCGCCACAAAAGAGCTGTTGGCCGGCGACCACCGGGGACGCGAAAGTCGCTCGCATGCCCGGCGGGCCGCCGCTCCACGCGAGCCTGCCGGTTGCCAGTTCCAACGCGACGACACGCCCCGAGTCGCCCTCGCTTCCCACGGCATACAGGCGGTTCCCGGAAACGGCCGGTGAAGCGTAGAACGCTTCCTCAGGCCGGCCAAACCGCCATCGCACCTTGGGCGAGTTCGAACCCGGACCCACGCCTCCGGGCGCGATCCCCAGACGAGCCGCCGATCCCCGATCCATCGGCCAGTCCAGTCCTCGCTGCCAAGGCGCTAGAACCGAGCCGCCTCCAGCCCCAACGCGTGAACCCAGCCGATCTGGCGTCGACAGCTGGCTTGGGCCGCTCCACCACTTGCTGGGACCGCTCCACCACCGCCAAGCCGTGACTCCAGCGATCAGCAGTAAAATCGCCGCTGACACCGGCACGCTGTGCTCGCGAAGCCGATCCCATCCGTCTCCCCATCGTGCCCAGGCGAACAGGACGGCGATTCCGAACAGGCTCGCCAAGCCTAACCATACAGCCAACACCAGCCATACGGGCCAACTGCTGAAAGGACTGTCGAGCGGCACGACCGCGAACATCGATCGGAACTCCCCTGGCTTTTCATTCACGTCTCCTCAATGATGCTACCACCCGGACGCGATAGGTCGCCGTATCGCCGCGAACGTTTTCGGAAGCCCCCTGGTGCGGTCGCCATGCCCTCGAACCAACGATTCACGATCAAGTCGCTCGCGTGTTGTCTCGCGATCGTCCTGGCGGTCGGATGTGCGGCGGAGCCGCAGGCCCCCGCGCTTCGCGACGGCCCGGTCTACCTTAACGATTCGGCCGGCTTTCGTTTTTTGGTTCCCCAAGGTTGGAAACAGGTGGCGAATTCGCAGTTGCCTGAATCGATCGAAGCGGAATTCCTGCTCGTGCGGTATCGGTTGAGCACGTCGCCGCGGGGAGCCGTTTTCGAGACGCTCTGCCTGCCGGCCCGTTCCGACGACGAGGTCGCCGCCCATCATGCCGGCCCTTCGCATGGAGCCAAGGAGTGGCGACCGCTGCCCGTGGTGGCCGGCAAGCCGGCTCCTCCCGCCAATGCGCGGCGGTTCACCGCGATCATCGGCGGCGAACCGTTGGTGAAAGAGGTGACCAGTGTCG
>CAIXSC010000696.1 GCA_903921945.1 uncultured Planctomycetaceae bacterium | reverse complement strand
TCCATCCGGGATTCGTGTGGGTCCCGCCGAAGATTCGTCCCTCGCCGAACTTCCGAGCCACGGCGCACGCTGGCGCGGCTGTCGCCGCACCCTGCGACTCCTGCGATGGCGACCCGCAGGAAACCCAGAAGGACCGATAATCGACTTTCCATTCCGGCCAGCCGTCACACTCTGTCCAAGTGACGCCGCCGCCGCGCAGAATCCGCGAACGGTTTCCCTAACTCTTTCAAGAATCCTCACGGATTCCGCAGCCCGGCGGCTTGTCGCCGCTCGGCGGAAATAGCCCGTAAAAAGTGGGTGCGGCAGGCGGTGACACGGTCGTCCGGTCGTGGAGTGTTCTCACTTCGGGCGCAGGTCGGTCGAATCGGCTTGCGGAATCGACCCCAATTGATATCCCAACGCGGTTGCGAGGTCGGGATAGCGGAATCGATAGCCGGTCTCCATCAGACGCCGTGGCGCGACCCGTTGACTAGCGAGCAGCAGGGCGTCGGCCAGTTCGCCAAAAGCCAACCGGGCGGCGAATGCCGGAAGCGGAGCGAAGGCCGGTCGACGCAGCGTCCGGCCTAGAATCCGTCCGAAATCCGAGTTTCGCGCCGGTTCGGGGGCGACCGCGTTCGCGGGACCGTCGAGCGATTCGCAGCGGATTGCATGGTGGATGGCGCCAATCGCATCGTCGAGCGCCACCCAGCTCATCCATTGCCGGCCATTGCCGACGGGCCCGCCGGCGCCCATGCGGAAGGGCGGCAGCATTTTCGCCAACGCGCCGCCGCGGGCTGACAGCACCACGCCGAATCGAAGTTGGACCACGCGGATCCCCGCCGCCCGGGCCGGCGCGGTTGCGGCCTCCCAATCACGGCAGACGGTTGCCAGAAAGTCGTCGCCCGCCGCGCTTGATTCGTCGAGTGCTTCGTCGCCGCGATTCCCGTAGATGCCGATCGCCGACGCGCAGACCAAGGTTCGAGGCGGTCGCGGCGCGGCGGCGAGCGTTCGGCACAAACGCTCGGTGCCCTCGATGCGGCTCGTCCGAATCACCTCTTTCCTGGCCGCGCTCCACCGTTTGTCCGCGATACCGGCCCCCGCCAGATGCACGACCGCGTCTTGGGCCTCCCAGCCATCCGCCGGCGGCGCGAACTCGTCTCCCTGCCGCGCGATTCGCGCGACCGTATGTCCGCCCGCCGTGAGAAACGGCACCAACGCCGATCCTACCAATCCCCGCGACCCTGTCACCGCGACTCGCAATGCGGGGCTGGGAGCGGCCGCGAACGCCGCCAAGTCGTCGGCCGTCGTCTTGTGGCGGTAGGCGAACATGTTTTCAAGGCTCCGGCGGACCCAGCCGCCGGCGACACATTGACCGAGGGCGCCGAGTGGCGGAGCGTACTCGATGCGATCCTCCAGCCAACTTTGGTCCGCGCCGTTCGGATCCATGATATGCCGATGGTCGAACGCCGCGAACGGCCCCGAGATTTGCACGTCGCGGAACAGTCGCCCCGGCTCGTACTCGCGGTATTCGGCGATCCAGCGTTTCCACACGCCCGGCGCGACCCGCACGCGGAGGATCGCGCGCTGCCCGACTTGGTCCGGCGTGGCCCACTTTTCCACTTCGACTCGATCCCACGGCGGCGCCAGACGCTCGAACGCACCGGGACGCATGTGCCATGCGAACAGCGAATCGGCGGAGCAGGGCATGGGACTGCGGCGGACGAACAATGGCATTAAGCGCATACCTCGCGGATCACGCGGCCTTCGACATCGGTCAACCGGAAATCCCGGCCATTGAGATTGAACGTCAGTCGCTTGTGATCGAGCCCCATCAGGTGGAGCATCGTGGCGTGCAGATCATGGACATCCACCGGATTGACAGCCGCTTTGTGACCCACGTCATCACTGGCGCCGTAGCTGGTGCCGCCCTTCGCGCCGCCGCCCGCCAGCCAGTAGGTGAAGGCGTGCGGATTGTGGTCGCGTCCGGGCTTGTCCGATTTCTGCGCGACAGGAAGCCGTCCGAACTCGCCGCCCCAAACCACCAGCGTTTGGTCGAGCAGGCCGCGTTGCTGCAAGTCGGCGAGCAAGGCGGCCACCGGCTGATCGGTCTCCTCGGCGAACTGCGTATGGTTCCCCTTGATGTCATTGTGGCCGTCCCAGGAACGCTGGTTTTCCATGCCACCTGAATAGATCTGGACGAAGCGAACACCCCGCTCGACCATGCGGCGGGCCGTGAGGCACTGTTTCGCGAAATGCGCGCATTTGGGGTTGTCGATGCCGTACAGTTGCTGGATATGGGCCGGCTCGCGATTGAGGTCGATCGCTTCCGGGGCCGCCGACTGCATTCGGTAAGCCAGTTCGAAGCTCTCGATACGCGCGGCCAGTTCGCGTTCCCGCGCGTGCTCGGCGAGGTGCCGCTGGTTCAAGCGTTGCAGCAGATCAAGCTGGGCACGCTGTTGGGCGGTGGACATTTCCGCCGGGCGGTTCATGTTGTCGATCGGATCGCCTTGGGGCTTCAGCCACGTGCCTTGAAACACACTGGGAAGAAAGCCCGCGCCCCAGTTCAGCGAATAGCCTTTAGGAAGGCCGCGGCCGAGCGGATCGGACATGACGACAAACGACGGCAGGTCGCGGCTCTCGCTGCCCAGGCCATAGGTCACCCACGAGCCAACGCACGGATAGCCCATTTGCGTGAAGCCGGTGTTCGCCATGAACAGCGCCGGACTGTGATTGTTGGACTTGCCGTGCAGCGAGTGGATGAACGCCATCTTGTCAACATGGCGGCCCAAGTGCGGAAAAATCGAAGACACTCGCTTGCCGCATTCGCCTTGCGGCTCGAACGCGAACGGCGACTTCATCAACGGCCCCACGGCGTTCGCGAAGAAACCGGTGAAGCGGTCGAAACCCGGCAATTCCTGGCCGTCGCGTTTCTCCAGTTCGGGTTTGTGCTCCCACGTGTCAACGTGGCTCGGACCGCCGTTGATGAAGAGCCAAATGACCGACTTGGCCTTGCCGCTGAAGTGGCCGGACCGCGGCGCGAGCGGATTGAGCGCGCCGCCCGGCGAACCGTTGCCGCTCGCCGGCAAGGCGTCCGCTGCCTGGGCTTCGCCGCTTGAGGCGACTCCCAGTAGTCCTTCTTCGCGCAGCAGGCCGGCCAAGCCCAGCAAGCCGGCCCCGAGTCCCGCTCGTCGCAACCATTCCCGCCGCGGCCAACGTCCGGGCGCCGCGGCTTCCCACAAGTCACACGCTGCGGCGGACCCAGACTGCGCGTCACAACGCCCCGCGGCGTCGGCTTCAGTGCGTATCGCCATGTCTACCTTCTCCTCGAGCGTTTTGTTTGAAATCTCAGTAAGAGCTCTTGGTATGAGCTCTTGGTTCGAGCGGTTTGTTCGAGCTATTCGATAAAAATGAATTCGTTGAGGCTCATCAGCACTTGGCAGAAGTCGGCCAACGCCGCCTCCAGCGGTTGCGGGTTCCCTGCCGCGCGATAGGACTCGGATTGACTGGCAAGGAAACCGGCGTCATCCCGGAGTTCGTCGGCGGCCGGTGAACGGGCCAGCGCCGTGAGGTAGCCGCGCGTCACCAGCGCCTCGATCGCAGCGGTCCCCTGTGAGGCGGCCCCCGTCGCCGCAGCCGGAGTTGCGGCAGCCGGAGTCGCCGCAGCCGGATTCGCCGGAGTCGCGGCCGGTTCGGCGAGCAAGCGTTTGGCGAACCCCTTCGCATAGCCGCGGACATGCGGGCTATTCAGGAACATTAGCGCCTGGGGCGCGATGGTGGTACTGGGTCGGCCGCCGATACTGACAAGCGGCTCGGGCGCGTCAAACAACTGCATCGACGCGATCAGCTTGCTGCGTTTGATCATGAAGTAGATGCTGCGTCGCTTGTGGCCTTCATCCAGACTGCCGGGGCCGAACATCCGCGGATCGAGTTGGCCGCTGACGGCGAGCATGTTGTCGCGAATCGTTTCGGCTTGCAGCCGCGCGGGCGAGAACCGCCACAGCCATTGGTTTTCGGGATCCAGCCGCTGGTCAGCCTCGTCCAGTTGAGAGCCTTGTCGATAGGCGGCCGTGGACAGGATGAGGCGATGGATCGGCTTCAGCTTCCAGCCGCCACGAATCAATTCGGTCGCCAGGTAATCCAACAATTCCGGATGCGTGGGACGTAGTCCTTGGCGTCCGAAATCGTTCGGGGTGGCCACAATGCCTCTGCCGAAGTGGTGGTGCCACAAACGATTGACGATCACGCGAGCCAGCAAATGACCGGCCCCCTGATCGGCGTCGGTAAGCCAGTTCGCCAATGCGCGGCGGCGATAGCTGGTGGTGGCCTCCGGCGGCGCGGCGACCTGCCAACGGGCCAGCGTCTGTTCCGGCGAGTTACCTGGATCGCGTGCCGGCAGTAGGACCTGCAAGAAATCGGGAGTCGCCGGACCATGGCGTTGAGCCACATCGCCACGCTTCAGAAAAAAAGTTTCCTTGTAGAAGTGGGGGAAACCGCGGCCGTCCGCGTGATGCGGGATCGGTTTGACGTTTTCGCTTATGACCATCACTTGCGTCTTCGTCGGCTGCGGCTTTGAAGCATCGTGGCGGGCGATTTTTTCGTGGAGCGCGGCCCATTCGGCGTCCTGGCTGCGATACCAAGCAAGCGCCCGTTGGCGCAGCGCCGGCGGCAGGTCGCCGGCGGTCCGATCGAGCTCGGCGAACAGGTCCGCTTGCGTTTGCGAGCGTGGAGCCGCATCGAGCGGCAGCGGTTCCGCGGCGCTGGTGATCGAGAGTCGCGGTCGTCCAAGATTGTGGTGATTGTTGACCGTGAACTTGAGCGTCACCGTCAGGCGTGTTCCTTGCGGATAGCCAACTGGCTCGGCGAACGTGAAGGCGGCCGCTTGGGGTTTCCCAAACTGCGGATCAACCGCCCAGCCCGACTTCGGATCGTTGTCCAGCGAAGAGGCGATGGAAAGCGAACCCGAATTTTGTTCAAACGTCGCGCGTGGTTGGGCCAGGGAAACCGGGGCCGCCGGCTTCGAGCGGTCCAAGGGTTCGGCTGTGACCGTGATCGTGCCGAGGGCGAAGTTGCCGTTCGGAGCACGCCCCGGTCCACCCCGGGTCATCGATGGATCCGGCAAGGCGTCGAGACGCAAGGCGCGGATCGAAGCAAGGTGGGTCTCGCCGACCAGCGAATAGGTATCGAAATCGACATTCGCACCTGTGACACGCCACGAACCGTCCTCTTGCTTGGCAAATGTCGCTTTGCCGGTGGAAGTGGCGTTCACCAAGTCGAGCGTAAGCCAATGCTTCGCCGGATCGCTCGCCGTGTCCGCTGACGCGTTGCCATCTGGCTTCGCGTTCGAATTGCCGGCCGGACTGGTAGCAGGACTGGTGGCCGGATTTGTGGCGGGGGTGGCGGCCGGGTTCGCGCGAGCCGCGCGGCGGGCTGACAGCCAAGCGTCGAATCGGCCGGGTAGTTTTTCGGTTTCCCAGCGTTGGAGGTCGTC
>CAIXSC010000695.1 GCA_903921945.1 uncultured Planctomycetaceae bacterium | reverse complement strand
GACCCGAATACTGAACAAATCGATGCGTTAGGCCGCCACGCTGTTTGATGTGGGCCGAGCAGATGTCGGTGTCGAGCAGGAAGCTCATGACGGGGCTCGCGTGCGCTTCCTCTGATCGCGATTCCATTGCAGGTAGTCGTCGAGATCATCGACTTCGTCGATACATGCGCCCGCCGATCGAAGAATACCCTCGGTCGCAGGCAAAACCAATGGTTGCACGAGGACGGTTACTTCCTGTCCCTCGGGAAGGCCTGGCGAATCCCGAAGTTCAATGACTTTTCCATGGATAACGCCCTTGAGGTAGTTCGTGGTTGTCGACATTTTTACTAAGCCTCGCTCCACCACAAGTTTCACTTCGTTCCGCACGTTCAATCGTATCCGGAGTTGACCCGTAATCCAATCGCTGCACTCCGAGCCAACAGGTCCTCCTCCGCCCGGATCGCTTCGCGTGCGGCGAGAGGGGGGGCCACGCACCAGGGGACAGTTTCTTTCGCCGGTTCAGCCTAAGTCTTTGGCCGTGGAGCAGGCTCGCTTGGCTGGAACAGGCGGCCCGCTTGGGACAGTAGGGCGAGCGCACCGACGACCGCCAGCACCGTCTTCGCCTGCTCGGCGGGGGCTCCGTCGAGTGCCATCCATTGTTCCAGCGTCTGTGGCGTCTGCGGAGCGCTCGGCGCTGTCATCGCCGCGCCCGGACTCTCGCGGAGTTTGAACGGGCTGGCCGCCCATGTCGCACGGTCGTCGTTCTCGCCATCCAGCGGCATGCCGGCGGCGTTCCTCGGAGGTGGCGGCATTGGCAACACGGGCAGGGCCGATGGCCTCCGACTAATGCTCGCATTGCTTCCCGTCGAAAGGTCGGCCGAAGCGCGGGCGACCGCTTCGTCCGGCGGCGGTGGCAATTGCAGCGGATGGGATGCCGGATCGGGGATGGTGAGCGGCGTCATCCGAGGCGTCGTGTTCGACGGGTACGGGGAAGTGTGCTCCGAGAGCGGCTGGCCGAGCGCGACCGCCGGCGCGATCGGAGTTCCGCCCCACGGCCCAGTGCTGGAGGCGGCAGGCTGGGTCGTGGCAGGCTGAGTCGTGGCAGGTTGACCGGCAGCAGGCGACTGGACCAGCGGGTTGGCCGCCGTCGAATTGGCGTCGATGGGGGAATTGAAGTTCGCCGGCGCGGGATTTGGTGGGGCGAGATTTTGTGGCGAGAACGGCGGCGGCGAGGATACAGGCTGGCCGCTGCCGTTGCCGTTGGCGGGCAGGCCCGCGAGCGCCGCTCCGGCGACGTTCGGGTAGGCGCCAGGGTCGGTGACGATCGAGGCGAGGAACTCGCGGACGCGGCCGCCGTAACTGCCGGTTGTGGTGCCACGAGCCGCTCCGAAGAGCACGCCAGCGAGTTCGCCTTGGTCGTTGAAGATTGGCCCGCCCGAGTCGCCTTGGCGGGCTTCCGCCGACAGTTCCACCATTTCCGGCGGATAGTTGACGCCTGGAGATACGTATTGAGTGCAGCGGCCGGCGACGGCGCGGTAGGGCCCCGGGCCGTAGCCAGCGATGGTGAGCGGTTCGCCGCGGCGAGGTGGCTGACGGGAGATACGCACTGGATCGACAGGCGGACGCCAGATCACGAGCGCCGCCAGATCCCACACCTTGTCCGCTTTGCGAACTCGGGCAGGCGACACGAAGCCGCCGGGAAAACGCACTTCGATTTTTCCCACAGCATCGCGGACGACATGCCAGTTGGTGACCACGAGGCCGCAATCTTCGCGCACATCGATCAATGTGCCGCTGCCATGGGATTCGGCGTTTCGCTCCTGCGCGACGACGCGCACGACGGCCGGATGCGGCAGCGAATTGAGTGGCAGGCGATCGAGCGGTCTGCCGAGAAGCGGAGCTCCGGCGGGTTGGCCGCCGACTGGGCCGAGGCCGAAGTTCGTATTCGCGTTGCCCGGAATTGCGCCCCCATTGGTAAGGGAACCCAAGGGGCGGTCAGGAGCCGCCAAAGCGGTTTGACCACCAACTCCGCTTGCCGAAGTTGCCAGGATCAGGACTGTTACGGTGAGAGCTGCGAAGACCCGGTAAAACCAGCCTCGCGCAACCCGGACTGGACCCGCTACGACGGGCCCCGCCGAGACTCGACCGACCGGGACTCGACCGACCGAGACTCGACCGACCGGGACTGGCCCCGCCGAGACGCCCGAATGGCCCACCGCGCAAGTGGGCGCCTCGACGTCATTCGGAGGCACGCGGAG
>CAIXSC010000694.1 GCA_903921945.1 uncultured Planctomycetaceae bacterium | reverse complement strand
GACCGGCAACGCTTGGTCGTAAACCGTTTCCCCTTCCGAGTCGACCAGAAACTCATGGTTCCGAACGCCATCCGCCGTCCGCTCGGCCCGGTACCGCCGCGGCCCCGGCGGTTGGAACTCGGCGTTGGCATAATCCTCGATCGATTCGGCATCCACGACCGCCGCCAGGGATCGCCCCATCGGATGCCGGTTGTACTTTTCCACAATTTCCGCATGGCACTCGGCGCACACAGAACTGCCCGTGTACGCGTGCGAAACGGGCGACGGCGCGGTCAGCCGCTCCGAGGCGGGTGGGGCCAGCGAACTCCCGATGTCGTTGACCGGTCCCGCCGATTGGCGCCGCAGGTCGTAAAGGCGTTTGACGAGCGGCGTCCCCAACGCGGCGCCTACGGCAAGGAACAGACCAACAACCACCCATTGCCGCCGCCGCAATCGCTGTTCGTCCAACCGCCTACTCCTTCCGCAATGCAGCCAAGGTTATCTCCACCCTTTTCAGATCGTATCCAGCAATCCAAGGTCGCTGAGGACTGCATCGTGCAGCCGGCTGCCCGCGAGTTCCGATTCGCGCGACCCACGCGCCCCCGCCGACGCACTTTCCAACGGCGGCGCCCCCGCGGCACTCTCGTCGGGCACACAAAGACCGACCAACACGCTCCCCGCCGTTGGCTCGAAGCGGCTTTCGCGATTGGGCATTCGACGGTCGGTCGCTACGAGCCAACTGGCTGACGAAGCATTACCCAACGAAGCGCTGCCCAACGAAACGCCGTCCGATGAAACGCCGTCCGACGTGGTGATCGCGGCGCTTCCCCCGTCGCTTGGCGACTCACCCTCGCCTGGCTGGAAGATGCCATTCAACCGATTGATGACTCGCAGGGCGTCGACCGGCGTCACTAGGTTGTCACCCGAGGTATCCAGGTAGACGAAGCCTGTGCTGGCCGTGGGCCGCTCGAATTTCATCCCACCCGAGTTGACGGACAGCGTTCGCGAATTCAACTCGTTGATCACCAGCAAGGCGTCTCGGGGCACCACGAAACCGTCTTGATCGACGTCGGACGGCAAATCCAGGTTGTGCCAGTAGGGTGGATTCGTCCGCACTTTGACGAGAAGCGTTTGCGTGTCTACCGGATCGAACGTGTCGTTCGGATAATCCAGCGGGGCGCGCACGCCCGCGCGAACTCGCAGATCTCCCGTGAAACCCGCATTGGGCGTCACCGTGACTTGGCCGGTCGTCGCATTCACATTGATCTGGCCTTTGGTCGGATCTTCAAGCGACGCCTCGTACCGCACCGGATCGCCTTCCGCGTCCACCGATTTCAACTGGAGCGTCACGGGAACTCCGGGAGCCGTTACGGCACTGCGAGTATCCGCCAGGAATGGACCGCCGTTCATCGGATCGGGCAAAACGGTCAGGCGGAATGTGCGTTGAGCGGAGCGTCCACCCGGGTCGCGAACCGTCACCGTGACATTCGCCTCGCCAAACTTCCCTTCGGCCGCCGACAGCATCAACAGCGCATTCTCGCCATCGCGGACAACATCGATCGAGTTGATCACAATGTCCTGGGTCGGCTTGCCGTTTAAGGTGTTGGTGATGTTGATCGCTCGACGCACCTTGTCGCCTTCGGTCAGCATTCCGAAAATCGGGTACTGGAAGTCGAATTCCCGCATCGGCTCGCCGAGCACGATGAATTGCACGTCGCCCGTGTCGTCCGCCGTTTTAGCCAACGAGAGAACACCGGCCGTGTTGTGCTGCAGACGGAGATCGAACTGGTCGGAGATCGGCCCCAGTCCGGAAACGCTGGTTCCATCCCCTGCGGGATCGCCGAGTCGGAAGTAGGACTGCGAAGCGTCCTTGATAACCTGGGAAACGATCGAGTTGTTCGCGGCCGTGTCGTCGTAGAAGCCAATTTCCGCTTGGCTCGCAATCCGCTCGGTGATCTGCGGCACGATGTTGTCGAAAAGCTGGAACGACATTTTCCCCCAGCTTCTGACATCCACGACGAGACTGCGATTGGCCTGCGACACTTGTGTCGTCAACAAACTCGGTTTGTCCGTCGTCACCGTGTAGGTCAACGCGTCCAAGTTCGGATCAAATCCATCCAGCGCGATCCATTGCGGCGACCCCGCGTACATGACCTGATCGGAGATCGGCAGCAACTCGGGCGAATTCGAAGTCGTCACCGTCACACCCGCACGGGCCGCCAACATGGCCAGCGTTTGCACTCCCGTCTCGCGCGAACCGTCGGGAAAGACCCACGTTGGAAACGAGG
>CAIXSC010000693.1 GCA_903921945.1 uncultured Planctomycetaceae bacterium | reverse complement strand
CCATCTCGCGGATCGCCTTTGCGCCGGTTGTCTCACCGGCTGTCTTGCTAGCTTTCTCGCCGGCTTTCTCGCCGGCTGTCTTGTCGGCTGTCTTGTCGGCTGTCTTGTCGGCTGTCTTGTCGGCTGTCTTGCCGGCTGTCTTGCCGGCTGTCTTGCCGGCTGTCTTGTCGGGGGCTTGGCCGAGCGATTCGACGGCGGCGGCAAGGCGTCGTGTTTCGGTTCGCAGGATGCCACGGTAAGCATCCAGTGCGGCGGCATGTGTTTCGGGAACGGCATGGTAAGCGGCACTCGCGGCAGCCCAATCGCCGCGAGCCTCCAACCAAGCGCCGCGCCATGCCTGCGCCTCGCTGCAGGTGGGCGAAGCCGGCCAGCGACGTGGATGGTCTTCGAGCCATTCGCTGTAACGTTTGGCCGCTTGTGCGATCGGTGATGGGGCCGCCGCGTCGGCTGTGGAGGAAACAGGCTGACGCATCGCCTGAGCCAGATTCCAAAGCGCCGCCAAATGGGCGAGCGGCGCTTGAGCGTGGTCGGGATGGGCGAGCGCGGCGACGCGAAGCCGTTCAGCCGCGTCCTCATAACTTTGCCGCCGTTGTTGCACCAAGCCAGCTTTGTACGCCCAGTGGAATGCCGCGTCACGATTTTGCTCGCTGGTGGCCGCCGCGGCCGCCTGCTCGTAAGCCTTCAACGCTTCCTCAACACGATCTTGCGCGAGCAGGCTATCGGCGGCGCGTCCCAACAAATCGGCGTCACGCGTGCCGGTCGCCGCGCCGATGCTGACGAGCAGCAAATCGCCCCGATGTTTCCAGTAAACCCCATGTTCGGCCTCGATCTGGTCGAGCAGCGTGATCGCTTGCTCCCGGATCGAGCTGATGTCGCTTGCAGCGGCTTTGTCGCTTACAGCGGCATTAAGCCTCGAATTGGAATTCGGATTCGAATTTGAATTGGGGTTGGGATTGGGGTTGGTGCTGGCGGGGCTGTTGGACGAGTTGGCTCCAACATCCACGGCGGCGGCGAATCGCCATCGTGCGATCAAGGCCTCGAAGCGCGCGAAGTCCCAGTCCGCTTTAGCCGGGTTCGCGTCATCGAGAAAACCGGTCAGCGAACTGGCGCTGTCGGCAGTGCCGGCGGCAGCGCCGGCGACCGTTTCCACAGGCGTACGATCGCTGCCGCTGGAACGATGCACAGCCGCGCTCGACGAGGTTGGTTGGTTCGCGGCCAATCGTTCGGCTTCGGTCCATTGACGTTGGCCGACAGCCGTTCGTAGCTGTTCCGCCATTACCGCCCACTGGAGCACACCGGTTAGCGCGGGGCCTGTGCGTGGCGGCTCGGGGGTTAAACGGGTGAGCATCGCGCGAGCGGCGTCGCCGCGTCCCAGCAGCCGCAGGTGCGTGGCGGCCTCGAGCGTCAGCGGCGTGAAGAGCGGCATGTCGGGGGTCAATTGTCGCAGCGACGGTTCGAGTAACTGCAAGCCACGGCCGAGCGCGGCGAGCCAGTCGTCGCTCGACTCGTCGTAAGCCAGCGCCAAGCCGCGATGGGCGCGTGCCGCTTGCAAACGAATCTGATGCTGAAGCGACGCAAGCTGTTCGACGGCGAGTTCGTCGGGAATGTTTCCGCGCCGGAACCGTTGCGGCAGGAACTCGGCGAGTTGGCGGTCGAGTTGTTCGAGTTGGATCGCGGCAGCGCGACATCGCTTGCGGGCGGCGGCTCGTTCCGCCGCCGGATCGGGCGACGCCTCCGCTTCCAACCGCGCGAGTTCTCCGGCCGTCGCGTCGACGATCGCTTCCTGGGTACGCACGAGAAAGCCGAGCGAGTGTTCGGGATGCGCCGTGGTGAATTGACTGGCCACTTCGTGCGCGCGACGCAGCAACGCTTCGCGCTGGGTGGCTGGCGAATGGCGGGCATGTTCCGCGAGCGTGCGGATCCAATCCACCGTCAGCTCGCCACGTTCCACTACGCCGAGCGATCGATCCGCATGGCGGCGCTCGCAATGCGCCTCCGCCAGTTCAAACAGCCGACGTGCGCGGAGCCCGGCGAGAAACGCTTCGTCACGCCACGACTCGGCCGCGGCCATTCGCGATCCAGCCAACAGCAGCGAAATGGCCGCCATGCCGATCAGCAGCCGGGAACGGCCGGCTCGGCGAAGCCACTCTTGGCGGTATGCGGGTTGGGCGTGGGATGGCATGAAAGCGCCACCTGGGCGAGGCGGTTAAGACGGTGGCCGGTTCATCGCGGCAGCCATGCTGACTTTGGAAAATCCGAGGGCCCGCACGGCGTCGTAAATCTGAATGACATAGCGCAGAGGAACGTCGCCATCGGGATGAAGGATCACAGGCACTTCTTGCGTGATTGTCGCGATCCGCCGCAGTTTTTCCAAGGTCGCCGCCAGCGATACGATGGGCTCGCCGTTGATCCGCCAACGGGGACCTTCCGCGGCCAGTTCGATGCGAATGACCAACCGTTCAAAGTCGGCTTCGGCAGGTGGTGAGGGCTCGGCGGCGGAAGGGGTGGCGGACGGAGCCGTGCCGGGCGTGGCGCCCGCCGGCGACTCGGTCGCGGGCGGCGGTGGCGACTCGGCGGAGACGCGGCTCGGCAGCAAGCGCTCGGCAACCTGGAAACCGGCTGTCCACACGAAAAAGACAAGCAGCAGGAAGACGACGTCGATCAGCGGCGTCATCTGGATTTCGAGCGACGCGCGATCCCGCAAACTTTGCAACGGAAGTTTCATGGCGCGGCCCCGTCCGTCGGCGTTGTCGGTGGGCTCGGGACCAAGGCGTTGGCGGCTCCCGGATCGACCGCAGGTCCCGTCGGAATCGTGCCGGGGGAATACACCGCGAAAGTGACATTCCCCAGTCCAGCGCGGGCGCACGCGGCGAGCATCGGTTCTATGTGGCGGTAAGGAACCTCGCGATCCGCGCGGACCCGCAGTTCCACCTCGGGGCCATGCTCAGCGACCACGCTTCGCAATCGTTCGGGAAGTTCGGCCACCGCTACCGGACGTCCAACGAGCCACCATTGTCCGTTGGCAAGCACATGGAGCGTGACACGTGGACGCGGATCGTCCGGGAGGGACTCGGTGCCACCCTCGGCCACCGGCAAGGGCAGTTCCATCCGGGTTTCCTGGTGCGCCAACCGACTGGACACAAGGAAGAAAATAAGGAGCTGAAACACGACATCGATGAGCGGCGTCATGTTGATGGCCACTGCGCTGCGCTGGGCGAACTGCGGGACCTTCATGCGGTCGCTCTCAACGATGTCCACGGTTCAGTTTGGAACGAAGCGAGGGGGGAGAACGAAAGAACGCGAGCAAGAACGAGCAAGAAACAGTCGGAAGGCGATTGGCTTGAGCGTCATGGTCGACGTTTCGCTGGTGACGGCGGCGCTGGCGGCACTGGCGATGCTGGCGACGCCGACAGCGCTGGCGACACAGGCAGCGCTGGCGACACAGGCAGCGCTGGCGACACAGGCACCGCTGGCGACACAGGCAACGATGGAGCTGGCGGCGGTGCCAGAGCGGCTGGCGGTGGTCCGACCGGCGGT
>CAIXSC010000692.1 GCA_903921945.1 uncultured Planctomycetaceae bacterium | reverse complement strand
TCCACCGGATCAATGCCGCCGATGACCGTAATCCCCTTGCCCGCCCACATGTCTTGGGCGATCTGCGCCTGCTGGCCCGCTTCCACGCGGATCGTCGAATCGCCCGCGTTGCGAACAATCGAGCGACCGCGATAACCGCCCGCGGGATCGAATTGCTTGAGGATGTCGCCACCCGCAACCACCAGACCGAGCACCGCCGCATCCTGGTCGGACACGATCGTGATCGTGCTGCCGGGGCGGAAAGTGTTGATTTCGGACGAGGGATAAACGAGCACGCCTTGGCCGGACGCATGCGTGCCGCCGTCGATCAAAATCGACTGGCTAGCCCGCAGGTAGGCGCCCGCTTTGACTGGGGCGCCCTGGGAATCCACGCTGTCGGCGCCAATGAGCGCTCGGCCGGCCGCCACGACCTCGAGCCGCGAAGGCCGGTTCGACCACTGGTACGTTTCGCTTGCCAGGTCGCCCTCGCCATCGAAAGTCTGCCGGATAGTGGCGCCCGCCGTGATGTTGCCGCCCAATTCCAAGTCGCCGCCCGAGACAATCCGGACCACGCCTCCGGCGCCGTCCGCGCCCAACCCTGCCGAGTTCAAACCGCCGGCCGTGGTAATGATCAGCGGACGACCGTTGTCATCAGGCCCAGGCGTGCCGACTTCGATGGTTACATTACCGGCCGCCTGCAACGCGCTGTCGATCATCAACTGCTCACCCGCGACGACATGGATCGACGATCCGTCCCCCGCCCAGGTGACGCCCTCCGGACCGATCGAGCCGCCCGGCACGATCGCGCCCCGGATATCGACATCCTTGGCGCCGCGAACCACCACGCGTCCGCCCGCTTGGGTGACGGTGGTGCGTCCGGTCTTGCCGAAATACACGCTGGTGCCGCGGTCGTCGGAACCGCCGATCGATGTGCCATCCAGCTTCACGCCGCCGTAAACCTCGACACCGCTGGCCGCCGTAACTTCGCCCTCAACGTACGTGAACGTGTCGGACTGCAGCCGCAGCTTCGAGTTCGCGCCGGTCACGGAGATATTGCCGTAAACGATCAAATCGCTGCCCGTGGAGATATCGAGTTGGCGATTGGCGCCCAGGATCGCCATGGTGCCGGTGACCAACACGGCGTAGATCGACTGGCCCGCCAAATACTGGTTCGGGTCGGCGCTCGTCAAATTGTCGAAGTACTCGGTGTTGTCCGAAATCGGCGTGCCCGCTTCCACGGTCGCGCCGCCGCTGGCGACAACCAGACCGCCGATCAGAAGTTCGTGAGGCGAATCAAGCGACACGTTCGCGCCTGGGGCGAGCACGGTGTACGCCGGCGGATTCGCCGTGAAATCCACCGTAACACCCGCCCGGACATTGCTGCCCGGATGAAGCGTCAACAGTGTTCCAGCCGTCAGGGACATCGTCACATTGCCGCTGAGCGTCGCGACGTCGCCGCCAGCGATAACATCGAGCCGTTCGGTGGCCCGAATGTTCGGCACGGAATTCGCGCCGTCGGTTTGCACGCGGCCAGCGATCCGGATCGACTTGTTGCCGCTCAGTTCCAGCTGACCGTTGGCGGCTGAAGTCTGGATCGTGCTGCCGTTGTCGGTCACGATGCTGAAGAGATTCTCCGTGTCGGTGACCGACACCACGACGGAGTTCGTCCCGAGCAGAAAACCGCTCATCTGGAGGTTGTCCGCGAGGTTCATCGTGATCGAGGCGCCGATCAGGCCGGCGTCGATGTTCGACAGGTTCGGCGTATGCACGTTGGTTCGCATCACCTGCGCCGACTTGCCGATCAGTGTGATGGCGTCTTGCGGGGCCCGCGCGTCCCCTTCGATCAGGAACTCTTCCGACCGCAGCGTGATCGCGTCCTTGATCGACGCGTCAACGAATCGCGGCACGCCCGTGAACTTGACCTTGGTCATGTTGAACAGGTCGCCGATCTTCATTTCGTTCCCGGCCGCCGAGCTGCCGATGTCGATGAGAGTGAAGCCATCGGCCAGCGCCTCGATGTCGCGGGTTGGCAAATCCAGCATGCCCGGGGCGTAGATCGGGTCGATGATGCCGCCGCCCGCGCCTTCCGCCGACGTGCCGAGGCGGTAGGTCCAAACCGGAGTGGCCGCTCGGATTTCGAACTTCTTCGTGCCGCGGATCGAATTGGCGCCGCCGAGGAAGTCGAGTTCGTCGGCGGTCAGCATCAGGTCGCCGCCGTAGGAACGAAGGCTTCCGAGCACGCGCAGCGTGTCCTCGTCGCCCGTCGCGTTTTCCGCCGTCGGCGCCTCTCGCGCTGGCAACGTCAGTTTGAAATCGCCATTGATCGAAACGGCGTACGGGTTTGAGCCGCTGTCGGAGATTTGGTCTTTCCAATCCTGCGAGGCGCTGGTGCGCCACGCGAGCCCCGGGAACACGAGATCCAGGAACTCGTTGAACAGGATCAAGTGATCCGAATCAGTCTTGTTGGTAAGCGTCAAATCGCGATCGTTTTCGACGTGCATGACCGTCGACGACTGTGGCGAGGTAACCATCGTGAAAGTGTCGGCCGACACTTTCAGGTAGTTGGACGGAGCGACCACTTTTTCGGCCTTGATGACC
>CAIXSC010000691.1 GCA_903921945.1 uncultured Planctomycetaceae bacterium | reverse complement strand
GCCTTCGAGTTCGCGGACGGCTTTCGCCAGTTCCCGCACACGGCTGTCCGGGATGCCATCGTAGCCGTGCGGCAGATGCACGTAGCGCAATCCGAAGCGGGCGGCGGTCGTAACATCGGGGTCGGCGCCGTCGACACTGACGATCGTCCGCACGCCCATCGCCTTCAGTTCGGCGAACGCCGCCTCGCCTTCCGGCAATCCGCCGGAGATGACTCGCGGATGCACGCTCACCGGGTTGGGCAGATGTTTGGCAGCCAGCTTCGCAGGCTCGCCTGCCAGGCCCGCATCGAAGACCAGTCCCCCACACAGCCACATGGCCAAGGCCGTAACGATCGCCCGCGTTGACGTGACGGAACGAACGGATCGAAACGTGGCGGACCGTGGTAATGCCAACTGCGGAACGGACTGGCCATCGACCGGAGAATAAACGGCTCGCATGGGAACCCTCGTGGGAATCAGGCCGCTAAACGCTAGGCGCCAAGCAACTCGGGGATCGGTTGGCCATGGGGGAGCAGCGGGAGCGGGCGGCCGAGCTGGTCATGGAGCAGTTGCGTGATGTCGATGCCGAAGCGTCGGTAGATGGTGGCAAGCAGGCAATTGCTATCCATCCGGCGTTCGACAGGTTCTTCGGCGCGGGCGTTGGTGGCGCCGATGGCTTGGCCCATACGCAGGCCGCCACCGGCCAACAGCACACTCATCGCCTTGGACCAATGGTCGCGTCCCGGCCGGCGGCTGGGATCCTGATAGGCGATTTTCGGCGTGCGGCCGAATTCGCCGCAGAACACAAAGAGCACGTTGCGGTCCAGGCCTCGGAGATACAAATCCTCGATGAGCGCCGACACGGCTTGATCGAACGACGGAAGCTTTTCACGGTAGGCGTTAAAGATATGGGAATTCACCGAATGGTCGTCCCAATTGCTGGTGACGCCCGTTTCGGGCCGCAAGCGAAACTCGGCTTGGCACTGCACAAACCGCACGCCCGCTTCCACCAATCGCCGGCAGGTCAACAGACTCTTGCCGAAATGCGTGTCGCCATAGCGCTCGCGCGTGGCAAGCGTCTCGCGAGTTAAATCGAACGCGACACGGGTTCGCGGGCTGGCGAGCATCGCGAGCGCCCGGTGCTGGAATTGATCCAAAGCCGACATCATGCCGGCCGCGCTATCGAGAGCTCGCGGCAGGGCATCGAGTCGCCGCAGCAACGCGGCGCGGCGGTTCAGTTGAACCACGCCATCGGTCGAAATGGCCAAGTCGTCGCGATCGCCTCCCGTGTTGTACAGCGGCACGGGATCATAGCGGTTGTTGCCGGTTGATGTCTGCGGATTCGGATTCGGCATGTACGGCGAGCAGCCAGGACCGAGGTAGGCCGGTCCGCCGCCGTAGAATTTTGTGTTCGCGACGAAGAACGGCGTTTCCCGTGAACTGCGGCCGAGCTGGTGCGCGACGACCGAGCCAAGCTCGGGGTATTCGGCATCGTTCAAGTTCGCGGCCCGCGACGCGTAACCGCTCAAAAAGCGGTGCGTGCCGCCGCTATGTTCATTCCGCTCATGCGTCAGGCTGCGAACGAGCGCGAATTTGTCGGCCATCGTCGCCAGTCGCGGCAGCAATTCCGTAATCTCGATGCCGGGAACATTCGTGGCGATCGGCTGGAAATCGCCGCGGTACTCGGCCGGCGCCTGCGGCTTCATGTCCAGCAAATCGATGTGGCTTGGACCGCCGTTGGCCCAAAACAAGATGACGGAAAACTCGCGGTCGACGTCGCCATGGGAAGACTCGGCGGCGAGCAGCTTGGCAAGTGTCGGCGACGGCCCGGCCGCCAAGGCGCCGAGCGACAATCCGCCCAGCCGCAACCAATGGCGCCGGTCGATCGGCCCGGCACAGCGACGGTTGTTGCGCCAGGATGGCGACGGCGGGACCGGAGCGGTGCGGCGCGGTTCGTGGAGCGTCATAAGAGGGACGTCAGCAGACAGAGGGAACTGGGAAGTGCTCGAGGCGATCGATGATCCCGGCGTCGGTGGCGATGGTGAGGATTACTCTTCCAGCCGATGGCGGAGAAAGTCGCCCATCAACGCGAAATTAAGGTTGGTGTAGTAGGTGATACGTTTACGGTCCAGTTGCAAATTGGGGCGGCGGTCGGGCGTGGCGTCGCGCAATTCGCCGTCGATACGGGCAAGCGCTTCGCGGGTCGCCTCGACCCCTTGTCGATACGCTTCCTTCGCCGTGTCGCCGCCCGCAATCACCGCTTTGTCGAGCGTCTCGACATCAGTTCGGGAGAGTGGCGGATCGGCGACCGACATGGCGTATTGGCGAAGGGCGCCGGCGAATTGCAATGCATGACGCCGGTACGGCTCGGCGGCCGGTTCGAGTTGGGGATTGGGCAGATTGACGATCATTTGTTGCAGGCTGGCGATTCCATCCGCGTAACGGCCTTGAAGGAAATCCTGCCAGGCAATCGCTTGGTGGGCGAGCGGCGATTTGGGATGTTCCAACCGGACACGCTCGACGATGGTGCGCGCGATCGGCAATCGGTTGTGCCGCATGAGCACGAGCGCGAACGCCATCGGCAGGTCGGGTTCTTTGGGCGCGAGTCCCTGGGCGTTGGTGTAGGCAAGCTGCATCGAGTCGTCGTAGCGTTGCGCTCGTAGATTCCGCAGCATATCGGTGACCGCCTCGCGGGCCTCCGCCGTCAATCGCGGCGGCTTGGCGTCCGGCTGAAAGACGACCGCCGTCTGTTTGCCGCCCGCCTGTTTGGCACCGGCCTGTTCGCGGTCGGCGAGTTCCTTCGGGAGGAAGGCGAGCAACTCGGCCACGGCGACTCGGCCGTCACGGTTGTCGTCGGCGGCGCCGGCGAACGCGGCGGCGATGGTAGCCCCGAAACGGGATGGCTCGCCCGTCTTCCCCGCCTGTCCGCGCTGTTCGCGATCGCAACTGGCGATGACCAGAACATTCGTGGACACGGGCCGCGTGGGACGCTCTTTCACGGCTTCGGCCAGTTCGGCCGCGGAGGGTTCCAGTTTGGCATCGATACCGGGCAGGTCGTGACACGTGTCGAGCAGCAGGATTTTTTCCCGGGCCGGCGACTGTTCAAGCGACTTGATGAAGGCGCGGAGGTCCAAGCCGGTGTTCGTCGCGCGTTTGCTGTCGAACTCCTTGGGAACCAACAAGGGACCGGCGGCCGGATCGACGATCCCGTGACCGATGTAGTAACAGAGGAGCTGCGCATCGGGGGACACCTTGGGGAGCAAGGTGGCAAGCGACTGTTCGATTTGCAACCGCGAGCCGTTCGCGATCCGCAGCAATTGCTCGGCGGGAACGCGGTAGCGGTCGGCGAGCGCCGTGGCGACGGCGGTCGCGCTGTCGGCGGCGGAGGGCAAGGCGGGCCACGCGGCGTCGTCGTATTGGGCTTGTCCGATCACAATCGCCCAGGCACGCGGATCGCTGACCGGACGAGCGCTGATTTTCGCGGCGCTCAATTGCCCGCCAGCGGCGACTTCGTAATCAATGTCCACGAGATCGCCAGCTCGAAGGAATTCAAGTTCCAGCGGTTCCCCTTTCGCGCCGCGGATCTCGCATTGAGGAGGAATGGTGAAGACGAAGGCGCGGGAATCGTCCGTGCCGGCGACCTTGAGCACCCGTTGGCTGGTGTTGATGTCGGTAACGCGGCCCGACGCGGCCACATCCCGAACCGCCTCGATCTTCGCGACTTCGGCATCGTGAGTGATGGTCAGGCGATCACCGGCCACCAAGTCGGCGATGGTCAGGGGCGCGTCGCCCGCGAGTGTCTTCCCGTTGATGCTGACGGGCGCTTGGGCGGCGACGCTGAACGTCTTGCGAACCGGAGCCGCCGCATTGCCAGCCGCCGCGCTACCAGCCGTCGCGCTACCAGCCGCCGCCTGCAGGTCGACGACCAGTTCATTTTGTTGCGGATTGCGGCTCACCGCGATTGCCTGGACGGTCAGCGTGCGGAGGGCGGCGATCGAACGCACGACCGTGCGTCCCTCGTCGGACGCGACGTGGCGGATCGTCACGCGGTCCAGCGGCAACAGATCGGCCAGACTGAACGGTCGCGATCCCGCACTGGACTGGCCATTGACCGAAACGGGAACGCCTTCCGGGACATACCATGGCTCGCGCGGTTCGGCGCCGTCGCCGGCGGCCAGCCGGAGCGTGGCCATGGCCGGGTCGATGCTGTCGAGCAAACCGGCGGTCTCGGCGATTTCCGCGCGGGTCGCGTAGATCTCTTTGAATTCGACGCCGTCGCCGCTGAGGTATTTCAGATTGACCGCGTCGTCGATCGCCAGTTCGGCGAGCGACACGCGTTTGTCGTTGAGGTAGACGCGGTCATTTCCGGGGTCGATCGCGACACCGACAGGCGTTTCCCCTTCCTCGCGCGGCTTGAGGAAGAAGATCCCGCGGGCGACGTCGATTTCGCCCACGACGCCGTCGGCGGGTCGGACGACGGCTGGCGGTGGCGGCGGCGGTTCGACATTCGCGGGCCAAAACGCGGCGAGCAAACTGAGTCCCAGGCTGGCGCCAAAGGCCCCGATCGACAGCCATCGTTTTCGTTTGGCTTGCTTCGCGGCCAACGCGGCGGCCGCCGCCTGCTCCTCGGTGATCGTCGTTTCGGCGGTCGCTTGGCGTCGCAGGTCCTCCAAGACTTGCGCGGCCGTGCGATAACGTTTGGCCGGATCTTTCTCGGCCATTCGAGTAATGATGTACGCCAGATCCTTGGGAACGCCTTGCAGCACGCGTTCGATTTCGGGCAAACGGCGGTCGGCGGCCGAATGCCACATCATCCAGGCGATCTGGCGGTCCCGACCGAACATGCTGAGCCCGGGAAACAGCGACTCGAAGTTTTCCCCGCACATCAGTTCGAAGGCGGAAAAACCGAGCGAGTACAGGTCGCTGTGAGGACCGACGGGACCGAATTGGTCGGAAACCACTTCCGGCGCCATGTACTTTGTCGTTCCCTTGACGACGCTGCCATGCTCGCCCTTGAGCCGCCGGGCGATGCCAAAGTCGCCGAGCTTCACGCGGCTATTGCGGTCGACCAGCAGGTTGCTCGGTTTCACGTCGCCATGCACGATGCCGTTCTCGTGCATGAATTGCAACGCATGCAGGGTGTAGGTAAGCGCCATCCGCAGGTCGTTCAAGTCGATCGGGCGGCCGCCGAGCATCGATTGGAGACTGCCTTGCATCAACTCCAGCACCAGCCAGCCGCGATCCCGCACGATGTCGTAGATCATCATGATGTGCGGATGTTCGAGCGACGCGAGGAGCTGGGCTTCCTGCCAGTAGCGTTCGAGCTGCTTGGGATCCTGCAGGAACTGCGGATGGATCTGCTTGATCGCCACGTCGCGGCCCAGTTCGCGGTCCCGCGCCTTGTAGACGGTGGCGTAGTCGCCCGCCGCGATCTGCTGGATGATTTCAAATCGAAGATGCGATTCCATGCGAACCCAACCCTGCCTGTTTACGCCGCCGGTTCGGAACGTCCGCCCGCTATTCGGCAAGCAACGTGGAAATCAAGCTCTCCAGATGCCGATCGTTGGGGTTGCCGATCGGCGGATCTTCCGCGTCGATCATCCCTGTGATCCCTGTCGTCCGGCTCTTGCTCTCCGCATGCAGAATATCCAAGACCTCGCGGAGCAGTCGCCGCTCCTCGTCCCGATCCCCCTTTTGAAACGCCTGCAACGCTTGTCGCACCCGTTGCTGGTAGGGCGCTAGCGGCGGATAGTCCCCAGCGTACAACTGCTTCAACTGCACTCGCGCTGCCGCCTGCGACCGCAAGCCGCCCCCGCCCGTTCCGTCGACATCGACGAACAACATCGCCAACGACATGGCGATGCTCGCCGCAAACACCCCGATCAACACCCATGGCGGCGACGACCGCGTCTTCGCCTTCTCCTCCGCAGCCGACTCCTCGATCCGCTTGTCCGCGTCCTCCAACAAGAGTTCCGGGAGCTTGCCATCGGCTCCCAATTGTACCCGCAGCGCCGACGGATCGGCCGCGATGAACCGCGCGGTTTGAGAAATTCGCGACGGCGACTGGGACGGCAGCGATTGAACCGCCACTCCCGGCGGCAAGGCCGCCTGCGGAGGCAGCGACTGGACGGGCGGCGACTGAACAGCAGGCGATGGTAAGGGCGGCGATTGCGGAAGAACGGCGGGCGACATGCCGGCAGCGGATGCGGCAGCGGAACCGAGCGGCAGGGAAGCCGCGGCGCCCGCCGCGACAGGTTTCGCAGGCTTGGCCGGCTTGGGCGGCTTCTTCCTCGCCCCGTCAGATGCCGACGCCGCTTCGGCCGCTCCAGCAACGCCACCGGGCGGCCCGCTCGGCAACTGGCCGGACACTAGGCCCGGTACCGCTCCCGGCATCACGCCCGGAGCAGCGGCCGGGGCTGAGGCGAACGGCACGCCGGCCATGCCAATATTTGGCAACGCCGCGGTTGGCAACGCCGCGGTTGGCAACGCCGCGGGAGGCAACGCCGCGGGAGGCAATGAAGCAGTAGGCAACGCCGCCATCGTCACGGGTGGCATGCCAGACGGCGGCATGGACGAAGGCAGCGGCGGCGGCATCGGCGCAGACATCGGCACAGGTATCTGCGGCGGCCTGGACGCAGCCATCGCCGGCGCCGCAGTCGGTGGCAGCGGAAGCGGCAGTGGTGGCAGTGGTGGCAGTGGTGGCAGTGGTGGCGGTGGCAGTGGCAGTGGTTGCGGCGACGGCAGTGGGGGCGACGAAGTCGGCCCTGCGGGCAGGGGCGGCAGCGGCCCTGCGAAGTTGCTGGGCCGAGGCAACACGGCAGGAGGCGCCAAGTTGAACACGGCTCCACCCGCGCCGGACGCGGTTGCGGTTGGCAGCGTCGGCGGCATCACTCCAGTGGCCGCCGGCGCCAGCATCGGCGGAGCCGGTGCCAACATGGACGGCGCCGGCGCCAGGCGCGCGGGGGACGGCGGCGAAGGCGGCGGCGAAAGCGGCGGTTGTGACGCAGCTGGCGGTTCCATGCCGGGCGGATACATGTTGGCCCGCAAGGCGTTCAAGTCTTTACCCGGCGACTCGGGCGCACCGCCATAGGCCGGCGCTGCCGGTCCCGCGGCGACCGAGCTCGCGCTCGCACCGCCCGCCGCGCCGGCCAGACCGGTGGTCGGCGGGCCGCTGAACGCCGGAATAATCATTTGCTCGCCGCACCGCGGACAATTCATCGGCTGGCCCGCTCGGCCTTCGGCGACCAGCAGGGGAGCGCGGCACAGTTTGCATTGCAGCGTCACGGTCATCGCTTACAACCCAAATCCGTTATAGAGGTAGCCGATAATAAACGGGCCCAGGATCACCAGGATGGTCGCCGCCATCACAAGCACTCCGGGCAACAGCATTTGCACCCCGGCCTCATTGGCGATCGTTTCCGCTCGCTGGCTGCGTTTCACTCGCAGCACGTCGGCCTGCGTGCGGAAGATGTGCGATAGCGGCGTCCCCAGCTTTTCGCTCTGGATGATCGAGCCGACGATGCTGGAGATCTCGTCGTCATTCAAACGCCGCCGCATGTTGTCGAACGCTTCGACCCGCGCCTTTCCCATGTGCATGTCCGCCAGCACCCGCCCGAACTCGATCGCCACGGGATGGTCGCCAAACTCGCGGACCGCTTGGTCCAGCGCGTTGACAAAGCTCGCGCCCGCTTCCATCAACAGCGTCAGCAAATCCAGCAGGTATGGCATGCGGCGCTTGATCATCACCAAGCGGTGCTGGGCCGCGCGGCTGAGCCGCAGGCGCAGCCACGCCATCGTGACAATGGTCAGCAACACCGCCAGCATCACGCCGGGCCCTTCGAACTGGCTGTAACAAAGATAGACATACCCTGGAAACATCATCACGCTGACAATCTGTTGCCGCGCGAGGTATTCCTCGGGCAGCCAGAACCGCGACATGCCGGCGGCCAGGATTTCCCGCTGCACCTCTGCCAGCCGCGGGCCATACGCGGCGCGGTTCAACCGGCCCAGCGGTTTGAAAAACGGCTGCAAGACTCGATATAGCGGATCGAGCTTGCGCAGGCCGTTGATTCGACTCACGTCGTACCGCCACTCGTCGGCCTGCTGCAAGTCCTCGGTCGCCAAGGCCCGGAGCGTCCACCAGACGATCACCCCCGCGCCGCCACCCATCAGGCCGCAGGCGGCAGTCGCCACGGAATCGAGTTGCATCGCGGGGCCCTCCCTAGAGATCAGCGCCGAGGATTTTCACGGCCCAGAAATACGCGGCCAGGTTGAGCACCGCGCACGCGGTGAGCACCAACTGTCCCGGAAACGTGATAAAGAGCAGACGTGTGTTGTCCGGATCCAGATAGAAATACACCCCTAAAATGAAGAACGGGGCGAGCGACATATAAATGGCCGATTTGCGGGCCTGCGCCGTCTCCGCCATCACTTTACGTTCCAGCCGCTGCAGTTCGAGCACCGACTTCGAAATCCGTTCGACCGTTTCATTCAACCGGCCGCCGCTCTCGCGGCTTGCCATCAACGCCGCCGCGAACAGTAAAAAATTCTCGCTCCGCAGCCGCTCTTTGGCCTCGGTCAGCGTCCGTTCCAGCGGCTTGCCCAAGTTGTATTCGCCGACAATCTGCTGGAATTCCTGATGGATCGGCCGAGGGCACTCTTGCGCGAGCAGTTCCAACGACTGGGCCAGCGATAAACCGGCTTTCACTCCGTTGGAGAACATCACCATCGCGTCGGCCAATTGATCCTCGATTTTTTGCCGGCGAATCGCGGCCAATCGACGCACTAAATACCACGGACCAGCCAGCATTAACACGGCGGCGAACGCGGCGAGCACAAACAGGTCGAGCCCGAGCCACACGAAACAGAAGACCACGGCGACGAAGCCCATCCACGCGCCGATCCATCGACGCAGCTGGGTGGTGGCCATTCGCAAACTGCGCAGCCGATCGTCCAAGTCGGCGTGGACTTTGTCCAACAGCCGAGCGCCGGCATTTCGCCCCGCCCAACTCGCCACGCCCACGCAGAGGCCCGTCGCCAAATTGCAGAGCAGCATCCCGTTATCCATGGGTTCCTCGCTTACTCAGGCTGGCCATAGAGGAACTTCGGATCTAAAAGCTGCTTCGACACCAGCGCATCGAGGAAGGTCGGCAGGTAGCCGGTCGGTTCCAGCGTCTGGCCATTCCGACGATTGAAAATGTCCAAGACGATGACCTCGTGCGACTGCGGATCCATGCCGCAAACTTCGGCGATTTGCATCACTTGCCGTTTGCCGTTCGGCTGCCGGTCGATGTGGACGATGAGATGGATGGCCGACGCGATCTGCCGGTGCAACGACACAATCGGCAGCTCGGCCGCCATCAGCATCAGGATCTCCAGCCGCGGCACCACTTCCCGGGCACTGTTCGCGTGGACCGTGGTCATCGAGCCTTCGTGGCCGGTGTTCATCGCCTGCACCATGTCGAGCGCCTCGCCCGCCCGGCATTCACCCACAATGATCCGGTCCGGCCGCATCCGCAGCGAGTTTTTCACGAGATCGCGGATCGTATATTCGCCAGTGCCTTCGACATTCGCCGGCTTCGCTTCCAGGGTCACCACGTGCTCTTGATGCAGGCGCAACTCGGACGTGTCCTCGATCGTGATGATTCGCTCTTTGTACGGGATGAACCCGCTGAGCACATTGAGCATGGTCGTTTTGCCCGAACCGGTGCCGCCGCTGATCAAGATGCTGCGGTGATTAATAACGCAGGCTCGCAAAAACGTCGCCGCGGCGCGGGTGATCGAGCCGAACTCGATCAGGTCGTCCATGGTCAACCGCTGGATCGGGAATTTGCGGATCGTCAAGCACGGCCCGTGGACGGCGAGCGGCGGGATGACGGCGTTCACGCGGGAACCGTCCGGCAACCGGGCGTCGACGAGCGGCTGGCTTTTGTCGATGCGCCGCCCGACTTGGGCCACGATCCGTTCAATGATCGACTCGGTCACTTTATCGGAAATGAAACGGCGGCCCGACTTTTCAATCACGCCACTGCGTTCCACAAAAATCTGATCGCTCCTGACCACCATGATTTCGCTGATCGTGGGCGCGCGAAGCAAATCCTGCAACGGCCCGAATCCAAAGACGATGTCCTTGAGGTCTTTCTTGAGCATCCGGAGGACGATGTACCGCCGCAGTTCCTGGTGCAAATGCGGCCGCACCAATTGAAAGACATCGTTGAATCTTTCCTCGACCCGGTGGATTTTGCCGCTGACGTCAGGCAGCTTTTCCAACTGGAGCTTTTCCCGCAGGAATTGCAACAAGCCGTGCAGTTCCGTCTCCCGCTCCGGCACAAGGGTCGCCGGGACATCGAACTCATTGGCGGTTAGCGCCGCCAAGTCGAAGACATCGTCGCCCGCCGTTTCCATGATCAACTGGTTGACGGACAGGTCGCGGAGCGCCAATCCGGCCATTTCCTCCAGGATCGCGTCGTTCTCTTTGCGAAATACCTGTAGATCGCGGCACACGTCCTCGATGTTGTTTTCGAGGAGAAGAATACTGTCTTGGCGCCCGCCGCGAGTGTTCTCCATTTCGTAGAGGTCGATCCGTTCGAGCAGCTTCTTGTGCAGACGCAGCTCCAGGTCGGCGACGAGCGACCGCAGGTGCGTTTCGAGTTCCTGCCGCGTGATCGTTGTCACCGACTCGACTTCGAAGCTAATCGTATAGGGCCAGATCCGCACCTTCACGGATGGCGGAAACTTGACCTTGTCTCCGCCCAACACCTCGGTGTCGCCGACCAAACAACTATTGACGCCGACGTTCTCCAATTCCAGCTCGGCGCCCGCGCGGCGGACCACGGCGTGGCAACGGGAAACCAGCGGACTGCGCAGCACGACCTCGTTGGTGGTATCGCGGCCGATCCGCATCTGTGGACCCGCGAATTCGACCATCGACCGGCGGCTCTCGTTGATCTTGTTGAACCAGATTCTCATGAGCCTTCCCGCGGATGCAGCACAATTCCGACGCCTTGATTCCCGACGCGGCGTGTCATCTCGATCAGACGCATCGCCTTCGCTTCCATTCGCGGCTCGGCGTCCGTGCCTTCGTTGCGAACAAAAATCCCAAGTTCGAAATCGTTGACGCTGCGGCCCTGCAGGGCTTTGCTGACTTCGGCGCTGCCGAGCCGGCTGCCGATCGCGGCAATGACGAACGGGCCGATCAATTCGACATTGCCGCCGTCCACCCGAGGGCCGGCTCCCGCCGCCGGGTCGGCTCCGGAACCGTCCGCGCCTGGAACACCGGCAGGGACACCGGCTGGCCGCACCGCCGGCGTAGGCCCGCGCGTGGAAGGCACCGTAAACGTCACGCGATCGCCCGGATTCACCAGATCCGGCACAAAGCTGCGATTGTCGGCCGTCACCCAGACCAGCAATTGGCCCTTGGTCAGCTTGAGCTCCGGTGGCGGCGTCCGATAGTCCTCGCGCCGCAGCAGCTCGCCTCCC
The DNA here is from genome assembly GCA_903921945.1 of uncultured Planctomycetaceae bacterium. Lineage (GTDB taxonomy): Bacteria > Planctomycetota > Planctomycetia > Pirellulales > Pirellulaceae > CAIXSC01. The sequence goes on along the minus strand of CAIXSC010000691.1, from coordinate 1,041 downwards.
TGATAGGCCCGAATCGCTCGAATTCCTCTCACGGTCTCCAGATCCTGCCAGAGGAACACGAACTTCCGCAGATTCCCGGTGTTGTCGGCGGGAATCCGCACCTCCACCAAATCCTCTTCCTTGAGCGGATCGCCGGGCCGCAGCCGCGCTTCCTGCCGAAGCCCAATGAACGACTCGGTCTTCACGTGCCGGGTCTTGTTGTCCAGGTAGACGTAATTGAGCGCAGCGCCCAACAAGCCAAGCATCACCGCGACCGCGATTCCGGCTGCGCCCTTCATCGATTGCCCCTTCTTAACCCCACCGTGTTTCCGGATCGCGACCCGCGTTACGCCCCGAATGTCGCTTTATCCTACTCTCCGGACGCCATCGGATACACAATCAGCACCGCGCGAAGCGCCGACGAAGCTTCCTGAATCAAATGCGCATCCACTCGGCGCAAGGATAGCGCGGATGGCACGGATGGCACGGACGGCACGGATGGCGACGAACTTGCCGCCTGTGTCGCCTGCGCCGCCTGTTTTGCCTGAAAGGACTCGGCGGATGGCGCGGGGGTTGCGAACGATCCGTACCACCGCGATTTCCCGACGCTCCGCCAGGGGCGGACCGCCGCCGGATCGTTCGAGCTAACGTTGGCGGCTGCGAGCTGCAGCGGCCGCCAGCCGCGAGCCGCGAACCAACGCTCGAAGCCCGCTCGCCAAGCGTCGGGCGAGCCGGTTCCCGAAAACGCCCAGCGTTCGCTGCCATCCACGGACACGATGCGCATCACACATCGCCCGCCCGGCACCTTCGGCCCCGACTCCCCACCGCTCGTCGCATCCGTCGTGGTCGCGGTCTGATCGCCCACGTGCGGCCGCCAAGTGAACCACGTCCAACGCCCTTTCGGAACCGAGACATTCGCGTCGTTGTTCGCGATGGCGCTAGCGTTCGTGTTCGCATTGTTGTTCGGAATCGCGTTGGTGTTGTCGGAGGTGATGCCGCTGGTGATGCCGCTGGTCGAATTGCGAGTCCCAGCCGGTTCCGGCTCGGTGTACCAGGCATCGG
>CAIXSC010000690.1 GCA_903921945.1 uncultured Planctomycetaceae bacterium | reverse complement strand
GAGGCGCCGCACTCCAAAAAGCTCGGCGTCCATTCAGCGTTATCGAGCCGCTCGTTGGCGGCAACTGGCGCCTCCGATCCATCGTCAACCGCAGCCAACACCTTCAGGCCTTCTCGGCAAGGGCCGACTCGCTTCGACGGCCGGCTGGGCAAGCGTGTCGGGCGACCCGGAAAAATCGGGCGGCTGTGGCGGCTTCTTTTGATGGCCGTCTTTCATGCTTTACGTTTCCAGTGGGCAAGAGAATACTGGGCTACGCGAACACCGCGTCCCTGAGATTACAGAAGCTCGAACCGCTGCGTTTTTTTTCGCCTCCAAAAAAATGTTCCGACGTCAGCCTTAGAAACTGTTGCTCAGTCCGTGATACGCTTCATTGGACCATTCATTGGACCATTCGTTGGACGATTCATCGGACGATTCGTTGGCTCATCGGTTTGGTCGTTCTTACTTAACGCAAACAAGGGGCGTTGACACGCCACACGGCTCCCGCCCGGCTCAGACACCCACAACCCTTCCCGCAACATCTCCCACAACCCACCGATGACAAGCTCATCCAGCCGATCCAGCCGATCCAGCGGGTCCAGCGGGGCCAGCCAAGCGAGCCCCGCCAGCCCCAACGTCACGTACCGTGAGTTCCTCGCCGATCTGGATGCCTGGAGCGAGTCACCCCACCAAGTGGGCAAGTGGTTCCGGCCGCGCTGTGCTTGTATCGAGTTTTTCCGGGAAAACCTGGCGGACCTGACGGACCCGAAGAACTTGAAAGCCCCGGCAACCCACACAAACCCCGCAACCCCGACGAACCCGGCGAACCCGACGCCCCGAGAGCTGCTGAAACGCTGGATCGCTTGGAAACGGAGCGACCATGCGGCGGCTGCGGCGAAAAAACTGACGCTGCTGAGCCGGGTATCATCGGGGGCATCCGCAGGGGTCGCGCAGACGACGAGCGACCGCTGCGCGGCGACGATGCGCGGCCTGGTCGCGACGATCGACGCGGCGTTGAAGGTCAGCCATACCGCTTGGCAACCAGGATCGGGGGCTTTGCCCCGCAAAGCCGGCCAGCGACTGCGGGAAGCGACGGCGGCCTACGTGCAGGCGTGGGGCTTGTCGCCAGCAGGTAAAACTCTGCTTTCTGGCGGGCGTGGTCTTTCCACGCAACGGTCACGGGCGTTGCAAGCGATGTTCGATGCTCAGATTCCCTGCGACGAGGGGACCGGGCCCGCGTGGCTCGCCGTTCTGCGGCTGTTGGACTACCTCTTGGGCGACTCCTCGGGTTCGCCGGCGAATCCGGTCTTAGCCCGTATCCTGTTCGCGGGCGGTACTCATGGCGTAATCGGCGATTTGGAAGTCGTCAAGGAAGAGGGAGTTCCGTCGAGCTGGTACATCGATCCGGTCAGTCTGGGCCTGACGGTGCTGGAGCCAAAGATGGTCGACAGTTTGCGGTTGGCATGGCGGGCATGCCGGGACGCCGAACCGCAAACCCCGGCGTTGCGGCTGTCGCCCGCGATTCTCGATGCGCCGTCCATCGACGGTCCGTCGGCTGGCGCGGTGTTCGCGTGCGCGATGGTAGCGGCGGTTCGCGGCGAAATGCTCAACCAAGACGCCACGGCGTCGGTGGCGCTGCGATTGAAGGACAACCGTTCGCTGGACGACGGACGG
>CAIXSC010000689.1 GCA_903921945.1 uncultured Planctomycetaceae bacterium | reverse complement strand
GATCTCCAGCCCCGGACTGCTGGAATGGCCCGGCGGCGACGTGTCCGCTGGCGGTCCATCGGTGGATCCGCGGAACCGCCCCGGCGGAAAGGGGCTGTTCAACGCCACTCAGGGACCGGGGGTAATCGGGCCGGATGGAAGCGGGCCGAATGGTATCGGGCTAAGCGGCGGCGGGCCAAGCGGAATCGGGCCGAATGGTATCGGGCCAAGCGGGAAGGGATTGCGTTCGCAGTTGGACGACAGCATCGTGTTGGTGGTGGGGGCTCGACTGATACTCGACCGGTGCCGGCTGGGGACAGCGCGGCGGGCGGCCTGTGTCTGGATAGACGGCGCCGAGCAGGTGGAGGTCCGGCAATGCCAACTCGCCGCGCCCGCAGGCATGGGAATGGCCTATCGCGATCTGCAACCGTTCACGAACAATCGGCCCAGAACGCTGCGGCTCGAGGATACGACGACGCTTTCACGGGTCGGACTGTTTCTGGACATTCGGCCTGATCCGCGCGGCGAGATCAAGTTGTCGAATTGCCTGTTTCTCGGCGAATCGGCTCTGCATCTGGAACTGCCGCGTGTGTTCGAAACGCTTGCCGCCGGGCCCGCGATGACGATCGACAGCCGCCAAGTCGTCTTCGATTGCGACGCGTTGATGACTTTGTGGACGCGCGTCGCCGAAGGACCGCTCGAACGCGTACGCGCGGCCGAATCGTTGCCGCGCCGAGTGGTTTGGCGGGGCGAAGCCAATCGGTTGCAGCCAAACATCCAAATGTTGTTGCTGAAGCCGATGAGCCGTTTTTCATCGCCGGCTAGCGTTTCGCCGCCAACGGCTGCTCTGACAGTCGCCGATCTCGACGCATGGCGGCGCTTTTGGCCGTCGGCCGAAAGCTTCACCCAGCTACGCGAATTCCGTTACGGCCCCGCGCAGGTTGACCGTGCCAAGTTATCCGCGTCGGTCCCTTCCGCTCCGCTTCCAATGGTTCCGGGTGAAATCGATGAACGCGGCATCGAACGCTTGGAACGCTCGGTGGGTCTGCACCCCTTGGCTGAAATCACGCTCCAATGACGCGCGGTTGGCCAAGAGCGCCCGGTCGTTCCGCAACAGGCATAGACGCGTTTCTTGAAGGTTCGCGCCACGACAGCTTCTCGCATGGAGCCATCCATTCGCGGTGCTGCATGAGAACGAGATTAGCGACCATGCGACAGACTTTCGCGGTGCGAGGCCGCGGTCCGACGGTAATCACGCATTGCGGTCCGAAGGAAACGACGCACTTACCCATTTGCTCCTACGCCGCCGAGGTCCTCTCCAAACTGCCGGGCCCTCTGGTGCTGACCCGTATGGTGCAGCTCGATTCGGTGCCGCGGGCGGAAACCGGCGGCGCACTCACCATGCCAAATCTGGCGTCAGGGGCCATTTGGGATAAAAACGAAGATCAGTCTGCCCAAACTGAAGACGCTGGACTCACCGCTGCTGGCCGAAACGCTGCTGCGCAGTTCGTCTGATTTTGGCGGCATCACGACCCTCTCGCCCGCTGCCGCCGCCGCTTTGGCGAGTGTTCCAAACCGCGAGGTGAAGTATCGCGATGGCATGGTTCGCACTCTTCCGCCATATCATTTGTCGTTTCCCGGCTTGTCGGAACTTTCGCCGGAGGCGGCGAGGATTCTCGTGCAGTCGCTGAATCGCGGGACGGAGGTTGCCGTTTGGGGCGGGCTGAACCAAGCTCCAAAGTTGTTTATTGGCGGCCGCATTCCAAGTGGACTCTCGCTCGATTCGCCAGCGCTGGCCGCGCGGCTGATCCAGGATTCTTCTGGCGGGGTCTTGCCCTCGCTGCGAACCATCCGCCCGCCGCGGCGGAAGTCCTTGTCAGCAGTTCCAACCCGATCTACCTTGGGCTAGCCTTCGTTGAGGACCCTGCGGTTGCTCGGGCGCTGGCCAAGTCGCGCAAAGGGGTGGGGATGCCACGATTCCGTGCGGCCACGCCAGACGTGATCGCGATCTTCAGGCAGACGAGCTCTATCACCACGCCGCCGCTCGATTCGCTTTACGTTTTGACTGACAGTCCTGTCCGTTGATGGAAACTTCGTCCGCCGAATCTTTGGACGTGAACGACAAGTCGTAACCGACGAGGAACAACAGCGTGGTGAGCGAATGGCCGGCGGGCGAGGCGGAGGGTGGCGGCGACGACCCGTTGTCGGAATTCATGAGGCTTGCCCTGCGCGAGGCTGAACAGGCGCTTAGGGAAAACGAGGTGCCGATTGGAGCGGTGATTCTGCGTGGCGAACGGGTGCTCGCCGCCGCTCATAACCAACGCGAACAACTGCGCGACCCGACCGCGCACGCGGAAATGATCGCTATCACCCAAGCCGCGGCCGCGATAGGCGACTGGCGTTTGGAGGACTGCGCTCTGTACGTGACGTTAGAGCCTTGCCCGATGTGCGCGGGAGCGATCCTCCAAGCGCGAATTCCGGTGGTCGTCTATGGCGCCCGCGACCCCAAAGCGGGCGCCGTCGACTCGCTGTTTTCACTCCTGAACGACCCGCGACTCAACCACCGTTGCCAGGTCTACGGTGGTGTGCTGGCCGAGGAGTGCGGCCGCATGCTGACCGAATTCTTTCGCGCTCAACGACGGCTGGGAAAAAAGTAACCAGCCGCTACGGATATGGCAGCAAATAGTAATCGCCGCCTCGCGCGACCGCGGTCACACCGGCTTGAACCGTATAGTTCACGCCCGGGATCGCTCGGCTGGGGACGGTTGCCGTCGCGTCGATCTGGATGGCGGAGTCGAAGTTAATGACCGCACCCACAGGGTTCTGAACCGCGAAACCGTTGACGGCGTTTGCCGCGATTTGGCCGAGCGCGATGTCACCGTTCACGAGGACGATCGGTTCGCCACGCACAGAGTTCGCGGCCGCCATGGCAATAGCGGCATCGCGGGCCGGTTGTTCGAGGGCCAGCGGAGGCGGAACAATTCTTGGATCGTTGGCATCCTCCCACACCACTACGCCCGCGAGGGCGGCGGCTTCCAATCCATCTTCCAGTTCGGCGCGGGCCAGCCAAATGGTGCCGATGTCGACAATCACACACAGCGCGACAAGAAACACAGGCAGGAACAAGATCAGCCACAACGTGGCAACACCAGCGCGATGTTTACGACACGAACGGGACTTGGCGGTTGTCTGGTGCGGCGGATGGAAACGATAGACGGCGATCATGGCCCGGCCCAGGGAAAGGTTGTCGTCTGTTGAACCACTTCGTTCTTGAAGTCGAGTCCAAACGCGGCCAACACGTTCGGAGTCACGTCGGGCACATCCACGAACACGGTGACGCGAACGTAGGCGCCCGCGGGAGCGTTGGGAGCTGTGATGGTGACGTATGGATTGGGAGCCGCTGAGACTCCGTCAGTCCGTGAGATTGTCGCTCCAACGGCGCCGGCATTGTCAACGTTCGTCTCCATCCTCACCTGCCTGGCGACGACCCCTGTCTGCATTCGCCCCAACTCGTCATTCGCGGCCACCAACACATCCGCGGGAAGAGCCGCTTGGTTGAGCGTCGCCGCCGCAGTCCGCGACGCCACCATCGCCCCAGCGCGACTCGCCGCCTGGATGTACTGAAGGTTCTCGACGAGCACTCCGAATTCCACCAAGCCCATCAGCATGATGACGAAGACAGGGAGGGCGAGGATCGACTCCAGCACTACCGCCGCGCTGCGCCGTGGCGTTCTTTTCGAGCGGCGCAGTCCAACGGCGCGAATCGTCGCTGCCGCGTCGGTCGACAGGCAATTCACGCGAACTGTGTTGTCTTCGGATCTTTGAGCCATCACCACATCCCGAAACGCGACTTGTCGCGTTCCCTCAAAATACCGGTACTTACTCGGGGTTATCGGCTCAAGCCGGGTTTCCGCTAGAGTCGATACGGCCAGATACGCGGGGCGTCGAGTCGCGCGGACTCGGGATGATCGGGGGGGATCGGTATGACCGCGAGTGCAGAAGTCGAACGGAAGTCGACGGCGCGACCCACACAACGCCATCGGGGGGGTGGTCTGGACGCAACCAGCTACCGATGTGGCGATTGGAAACGCGGCGGATCGCAGACATGCGGCTCATCGAATCGCGCTGGCTGGTCGAATCGTGGCAGGGCGCGGAGACGCGGTGGATCTCGGAAACGCGGCGGCTCGCGGCCTCGCGGCGCGGCGGTGCTCGAAGCCATCATTGCCCTGCCAATTCTTCTCATCGCGGTCTTTGGCGCATTTCTCTTCACCACGATTCTGATGGTGCGAAGTGGCGTGAAGCAGGCGGCGATCGAAGGCGCCCGCGAGGCCAGCAAGGTCTTTGACGCCAATTACGACGTTGTCAATGCCGCGACGTGTCCGCCCGCGAACCCACCCGCTGCCGACGCCGTTGTCACAGCCGCCGTCTCGGCCGTGGACAAGGTCCTCGGCACTTACGGGTTGCAGACGGGCGATAACGTGCAAGTCATCGTGAATGACAATGCCGACGCGACTTATCGCGGCGAGCAGATTGTGAATCCCTGCGCGGCGCCCGCACTGACGGACTGCGCCGGCAAAGTCGAGGTGCGGGTGATCGTTCGGTACTCGGCGATCCCGATCCCCGATTTGTTGAACGTGTTCGGGTTTAGCGTGACCGGCGAAAACTTTGACTTCGCCGCAATGGGACGCCGATACGGAATTCCATGCCCGTAGGTTTAGCGGGATGAGGCCGTTTGACGAACCGTGCCGGTTTAAGTTCATCGCTGGCCGCCTTGGGGCGATGTGAAACGATTGGATGGAACGCCATGAAACAGACTTTTCAGAGCATCCGGCGACTGTGGCGCGATCGGCGTGGCGGCGTGTTCGTCGAATACCTTCTGCTGTTGACGCTTGTGGGAATCGGCACGATTGCCGGCCTCGCGACCGTTCGGGGCGCGCTGTT
>CAIXSC010000688.1 GCA_903921945.1 uncultured Planctomycetaceae bacterium | reverse complement strand
AGTGGGCTCGCCGCTGGACGTCGAGCTGTCGATTCTTGGACCCGACGGCAAAGAATTGATGACGCAAGACGACGCGCCCGCGACGACCGACGCGACGCTATTGTTCAAGGCGCCTGCGGACGGCTCCTACCGGATCGTGGTGGCGGAAAAGGCCGGCGCCAGCCATGGCAGAAGCGGTTTCTATCGTTTGCGCGTCGCCGCCGAGTCTCCCGCGTTCTCCGGCAGCACACCGGCCACCGTGAATCTACCGCTCGGCGGCAAAGCCAAATTGACAATCCCCGTGATTCGCGCGGGCGGATTTGCCGATCCGGTCGCGATCACGCTGTCTGGCTTGCCGCCGGGAGTCAAACCGCTCGGCGATCTCGCGATTCCCAAAGGCAAGAATGATGTGGCGATCGAGCTCGAGTGCGCCGCCGACGCGCCCGCTCAAGCGGCGCTCGTGCAAGTGACCGCCACCGCCACAATCGATGGCCAGCCGCAAACAAAAACGCTTGGCCAAGTGCTCGTCGCTACCACGTTGAAGCCGCGGTTCAAATTGACGCCCGAAGGCTTGGACGATGTTCGCAAAGTTCAGCGCGGCAGCACGTTCCTGGCGCCGCTGCTGATCGAGCGATTGGATGGTTTCGCCGACCCGATCATCCTGGAAATGACTTCCAAGCAACAGCGTCATCGACAGGGATTGGCAAGCGGCGAATTCACGATCGAGCCTGGCGCGGCTCGCATCGAGTATCCGATTTTCGTGCCCGAGTGGATGGAGACGACGAAGACCAGCCGCATGATCTTGAACGGGACGGCTCGCGTGGCCGACCCCAAGGGGAACGTCCGCACACTTGTTCAACGGATGGAACTGCGGATCGGAGTGCTGCCGCAAGGCGCGTTGCTGAAGGTCACGCATGCCGCCGTGGAACCGGTCGTCCAGGCGGGTGGAGAGGTGGAGATTCCTGTGCTGGTTTCCCGGGCTCCGGAATTGCGCGAGTCGGTGCGAGTGGACATTCGTCCGGCCGACGGTGCCCATCCGGCGGATGGCACTTCCGCTTCGCCCGCGTTGACCATCGTCTCCGGCAAGCCGATGTCGCCAGTGGCAGCGACTTCCGTCGAGAAGCTCGAAGCGGCGCCCGTGGAATTGCCGGTCGGTGAAGACACGGCCCGCTTAAAAATTCGAGTGCCCGCCGACACGCCGCATCGCGGACAGCGGGAATGGATCATTCGAGCGGCAACGCTGCGCGACGGGCGTTGGCCCGTGGTTTCCGAGGCGACATTGATCATCGACGTCCGCTAGGCGTCGATCGGGTTGCCGTGACGCGGCTGCGAAGCTTCCCCGCGAACGAGCTCCGAACAACTCTGGGAGCGGGCGGGAAGGCGAGTCATGCGGATCGCGATCGGTCAACTTTGGCAGGAAACCAACACGCTGAATCCGCTGCCGACGCGGCGAGCCAACTTCGATCAATTCGGCGTTTTGCGTGGCGACGAGTTGCTTGAGAAGCTCGCCACCACCAACGAAGTGGGCGGCTTTATTCAAGCGTTGGCACAGTGGCCGGAACACCCCGAGCTCGCGGGATTGGTGCGCTTGCCGGCCTGGCCTGGCGGAATGGCGACCGCCGACACTTTCGCTTGGATCATCCGCGAGTTTGACGAGGCGATGTCGCGCGTCGGTCGCTGCGACGCCGTGCTGCTCGCCCTCCACGGGGCGATGGCCGCGGAAGGACATTGGGACGTTGAAGGCGAATTGCTCGCACGGATCCGCCGTCATTTCGGTCCCGATATCCCGCTTGTCGCCACCTTGGATTTGCACGCGAACATCACCGAGCGGATGGTGGCGAACGCCGACACGCTGGTGCTGTACCACACCGCTCCGCACATCGATGTCTTCGAAACGGGCCAGCGAGCGGCCGGTGTGCTGCGGCGAATCCTGGTCGATGGCGAACGGCCCATCACCGCGTTTCAAAAAATCCCGGCGTCGATGCCGGCCGAGAAAGCCAACACACAACTGGCGGACGGCATGAGCGCCGATTTTCGCCGGCGATTGGCGGCCTGGGAGCAACGTCCGGAAGTTTTGGCGGCCGGTCTGGCAACCGTGCAACCGTGGCTCGATGTTCCCGAGTTTGGATCCGCCGTGCTCGTCACGACGAACGCGATTCGCGATCCAGACGGGGCGTTAGCGCAGTCGCTTTGCGCCGAGCTTGCTGCGGACGTCTGGAGGCGGCGGAACGAGTATATGCCGGAACTGGTTTCGATCGAGGATTCCGTAGCCCGGGCGCATGCCGAAACGCAGGGACTTGTGGTGCTGAGCGACGCGGCGGATGCCACGACCTCGGGCGCGCCGGGGGACAGCGTGTGGCTGCTTCGAGAGCTCGCCAAATACGCATGGCCGCGGCCCGTGTTGCTCACTGTGGTCGCGCCCGAAGTGGTTGCCGAATGCGACGCCTTGGGAGTCGGCGCCAACTGGTCCGGGACCTTGGGCGGCCGTCGCGATACGCGGTTCGGATTTGCCCTGCCGTGGGAGGCGGAAGTGGAACGGCTCTTCGATGCGCGCTTCACACTCAACGGACATCTGGGAAAAAACCTCGCGATCGATATGGGACGGAGCGTAGTACTGCAACGCAACGCGATTCGCGTGATCGTGACGACACTCAGCGGTCCGCATTTCGCGCCCGAGTTGTTTCAAGCCGCCGGATTCGATCCTTTCACCGCGTCGGTCGTGGTCGCGAAAAGCCCTTGTGGATTCCGCGCGGTGTACGCGGCCCAAGCGGCCGCGATCTACAGTGTCCGCGCCCCGGGCTGTGCGCCCTCGGATTACTGGAACTACCCATTCCAACGCATCCCTCGCCCAACATGGCCCTGGGACGAACTCAGCGATTGGCGCCCCGCCCCGTCCCTCAAGCCGCCGCAAGGAACTTGTTGAGCCGCCGCCGCAAGCCGCGCGACTCAGACAACGCCCCTTCATGGGAAAGACGCAAGCGATCGCTTGCGAGTACGACGCCGCTTATGAGTCGACCACGATGGCATCGTGTCGATGTCGCAGCGGTCTTGTAAATACGCATCCGCTGGCGACGTAACTCCGCCAGCGGCCGGATGCACCTTGGCGCACCCGCGACCAGGGTTTCCCTCGTTGGGTTACATCCCCGCAGAGCCCAACTCCGTTTCTCCTGGTTCCAATAGCCGACGCAACGGCGATCCCGACGATGCACGGAGAGTAGGTCGTGCGCAGCGATACCGTGGCCGCCGGCTCGACGAATTCGCCACGACGGCGTGGTTGTCGTCAGTAATGCGGCGGTTTTTCCTCTTCCAAGGAACGCGGCTCAACCTCCCGTTCCGATGCTGTGTCGAAGCGGCCGGATAACGCGGCAAGTTGCCGGGCCAACGCGTCCGCTCGCTTCTCGCTCCGAAGCAGGCCCTCGTGCAAGTCGTCCACGATTCGCTGCAAATGCAAAAAGTGGCTCTCGAGGTCGATCACTCGGCGAGTCAATTCGGCGAGCCGCTGCTCGTGGGCCGGCGGCTTGCCGGATGCATGGTCGTCCATCATTTTCCGATGCAGTAAAGGACCTTGTCGGAACGGCTGTAGATCCGCCCGGCGACCGGTGTCAGCGACGCTCGGAAGATTTCATCCGCGGCTGGAGCCAAGGTGTTTCGCGAGACAACTTCGAGCTTGGGACCGGGCTTGATCACGGTCGTCTCGCCCGCTTCATTTTGGTAGAGGGCCAAACCGTCGACCGCGATCGGCGTGCTACTGAACTGTCCATTGAGCCGCTCTTTCCACAGTTCCTTTCCCGACGCCGCCTCGTAGCACGACGCGATCCCGTTCAAGCTGGCGACGAGCAAGTAGCCGTCGATCACAAGCGGTGATGACAGGTCGCGACCGCCTCGCCGCATCGCGCCCCACGCCTTGGCGGGCGCTGCCACAGT
>CAIXSC010000687.1 GCA_903921945.1 uncultured Planctomycetaceae bacterium | reverse complement strand
ATATCCAGTCGGATGGTGACGCCTGCCCTACCAGGTTCGCTCTCCTGCCGAAACCCATCTCCATTGATGTCGTCGTAAGCGAACCCGCTAATGGTGCCGACGCGCGGCTCCGCGACCAGCGACAAGTCGTAGCGGTTCACTTGGCCCAAACTGCCGCTGTAGACCTCCAGGTAGTAGATTGAGCTCACTGTAGTGACCGGCGTCTCGAACCGCACCGTGTCGACATTTGTGACCGTCGTATTGCTCGTCGCGACAATCGCGCCAGCCGTGTTTCGGACTCGCAAGCCGAGATTCGTTGGACCGCTGGGGCCGAATGCCGCCCCCGTTCCCGCCGGCATCGTCACCGTGGCGATGAAAGTTTGAATACTGGCGCTCGCGGGAGCGGGAATGGCCACCTGGAAGAAATCGCGATCCGGGCTCGTGATCGTGTAGCCAGACGACGACAGTCCCGCTCCACCCGGATAGAGACCAAGATTCGTGGCGGTGGAAAGGCGATCGTTGTTGAACCCGCCGTCATCTTCCCGGTCGCGAGTCAGGAGATCGAACTGGTAGTTCGCGTCGTCGCCCGCCATCAACGACGAAACTTCGAAATAGAACAGCTCCCCAGCCGAAGCGGCGATCGTGACCGTTCCGCCGCTGTTCGCTATCGCGGCGTCGATTGGCGAGCCGACCGCGACGCCAGTGCCATCCAGCCGACGCAAACGCAAGCCGACATCCGCCCCTCCGTCGACTTCCGGATCGCCGCCCAGGTTGGTGAACCGCACGACCACTTCGCCATCAACCGCGGCCGCGAACCGGTAGTAATCCACATCGGCTGTCTGGCCGCCATCGGGACTGGAGATGGCCGCGCCTGACGAAACACTGTGAACCACGCCCGCCCCGAAGTGCTCCACAAGCTGCCCCGGAAAGCTATCGTTTTGGGGCAGCTCGCCGAAGGTCCGAGCCAACGTCCGGCGATCCTCCAGCGACTCCAGCCCAAGCCGCTGTCGGAAGGCTCGCTGGCGCCAAGCTTGACGCGTTGAATGTGCGGACCGCGAACGACGTGGACGACCGTGGAACAGCATACAGAGGCACTCCCAGCGAATCCGGAGAAAAGATCGCCTGGGGGCGGACGAGCACCCCGAGGACCAAGTCCCGAGTTTCGTCCGCCCAATGCCAATTGTCAATTGTCGCCGGACTGGACCGGCTCGCGGTTCGCGCCAGAACCGCCGCGTTCCGCTCCCGAATGGCGTCAAGATCGCCGCGATCACTCCACGGTCTACAGCACGCTCAACAGTTCGTCGATCGTGTCCGCCACCCCGGAATCCTCGTCGCCATCGGATAGTTCGAGGTCGTCGAACACGGCGTCCACAAGATTCCTAAGCACCAAATCCACCTGCGGCGCCTCGCTCAACGCGCCGAGCGAAATCACGGTCTCGCAAGTCGTCACACCGGCCGTATCAAAACTGTCGCGATAGGCCGTGTCGGTTCCCGCGTCGCCACTGATCCGGTCGTTGCCCCGTCCGCCGGAAATCGTGTCGTTGCCGGCGCCGCCGAACAGTTGCGAATCGTTGCCGTCGCCGCCGCCGATCAGGTCGTTGCCGTCGTCCCCGAAGATCCGATCCGGCCCGCCGCTGCCGAACAAACGATCCAGACCAACGCCGCCATAGATCGTGTCATCCGCCGCGCCGCCAATCACCAGATCGTCACCCTGATCGCCGAAAATGGTCGCCCGCTGTCCGCCAACACGGGCGTAGTCGTTACCTTCGCCCAGGTAAATCGTCGATTGCTGCAACGTGATATCCCGAGCCGTGTTGCCCGATCCAACCCGGACGATATCGTCGCCGCCGCCGGCAAACACCTGAATACCGGCGATCGCCGGGTTGCCGCCAAACAGCGGATTGATGATCGTCGCCTTGTACTGGACGCCCTCGAAGGTCAAAGGCTGGGAGCCGTTGTTGAGCGGCCCATAGACGCTGCCGATGGCGATCCGCTTCGCGTCGGACGCGCCGGTCGCGTCGGCGTCGTCGCGAATCGCGATCAGCTCGCCGCAGGCGGTTCCCCGGACTTGCAGAAACACCGACGTCGACGTCAAGACGTTGACCGCGTTAAGCGACCGCAATCGGGCTCCGGCGGGCGCGCCCGCCACCGTCACCAGGTAGGTCACGTTGTTCGCCGGATTGCTATCCGTGTTCGCGACCACATCCGCCGTGGTGACCCGGATATCCACCCGCGCCGCCGCGCCGAAAGTGTCGATCGAGCGGCTGGCCAGCGAATTGCCGGTAAACAGATTCGACTGCGCGTTCGTCGGATCGTAGGCGCTGAAATTGCCGTCATCGCTACGCCGCACCGTGAACGTTCCGCCACCCTCCAATTGCAAGGTCAAAATACCCTCGTTTACTGGCGTGATTGCGTCAATGGTCGAAAGGTCGAAGTCCACCGAGCAGGAAAAATTGCCAAAATCCTGGTCGGCCAGCGGCACAAGTCCGCCCGCGTAGTCAACTCCCCGCAAACCGCTCGTTGTTTCCCGGAATCCGGATTGCTGGCGTTCCCGAATGAAATAGCGTTTACCAGCCACCGCACTGCTCAACACCCCCAACTTATACGCGCCATTGGCATCCGTGGTGGCGGTGCCCACCAGCGTGTCCTGACCGGGGAACGTCACATTGCCAATCGACTCCGTCGGCTCGAAGCTCAAGTCGCCATCGTCCTCATACAATTCGATCACGAATCCAGCCAACCCCGGCTCGCCCGCCTGCCTCGACCCGTTCGCGTTGTCGTCACGGAATTTCACGCCCTTTACGAGCGGCGCGGTGACATTCACAAAAGTGACCGTGATGTCTTCCCCCACGCCGACGTCAATCGTCGCCTGTCGCATGGCGACATCGGAAAGACTGTTGTTCGTCGCGTCATTGATGATCGCGATCGAGTCCAGTGTCCAGCCACCCGTCACCCGCTCGGCGATCGTGTAAACGCCCGGCGCGAGATCGGAGTAGGTTTTGGTGTTCGACAACACCGTATTGAGATCGTCATCCAGCGAGAAAGGTCCGCCCGCCGGCGCGCCGCCCGACGGAGGTGTGAAATCGAACGTGAAATCCTGCCCGCTGTCCGGCTGCGTGTCCTTTACGATCGTAATGCTTCCGAGCTTCGTGTTGCTGTAGGTAACCGTAACGTTCTCACCCGGGTCGACCACGACCGTCGCCGTGCGGGTCGACAGGTCCCTGAAGCTATTGGTGGCGACGCTCTCCGAGAAAACGATATCTTCCAGCCGCCACCCGCCCAGCATCGCTTCCGTGATCGTATAGGTCATCGGAACCAAGTTGCCGAAGGTGCGCGAGTTCGGCAGGGCTGGGTCGGAGTCGTCATCCAGCTGGAAGCCTGGATTCAAAGGGATATCCGATGAGAAGCTGAAATTGGCGTCGCTATCCGGCAGCGCGTCTTTCACCACCGTGATCGAGCCGCGTTTTCTGTTCGTGAACGTGACCGTGATATCCTCGCCGGCGTCCAGGTCGATCGTCGCTAACCCAGCCGGCAAGTCGATTGGACTGTTGGACGTAGGGTCGACGACGACAATACTTGTGAGATCCCAGCCCGTGACCGTCCCCTCCGTAATCGTGTAGCTTCGGGGCAATAGATCGGAGAACAGCTTGGTGTCCAACAGCGAGCTATCAACGCCTCCATCGTCGTCCAGGCTGAAATCCGTCAGTCCATCGCCCGATGTCGTGAACGAAAAATCTTGCGTATCGTCCGGCGAGGACACCTTGGTAACCAAAATGCTGCCAAGTTTCGTGTTCGTGAACGTCACCGTCACTGCCTCGCCCGGGTCGACGACGATCGTCGCAACGCCGGTCACCAGGTTTATGGTGCTATTAGCCGGCATGGCCTCCACGATCACCAAATCGGTCAACTTCCAGCCAGCCAGCGCCGCTTCCGTGATCGTGTAGGTCGTCGGGATCAAATCGCTGAAAGTCACCGTGTCCGACAGCGCGGGATCGCTATCGTCATCCAGCGAGAAACTCGGGTTGCTCGGGATCGTCGATGTGAAACTGAAATCGGCCGCGTTGTCGGGAAGCGCGTTCTTGACCACCGTGATCGAGCCGCGCTTCGTATTCGTGTAGGTGACCGTGATTTCCTCGCCCGCGTCGAGATCGATCGTGGCAACGCCCGTCATTAGATTGATCGAACTGCCGCTGTCCGGATCATTGATGACCAAGCCTGTCAGGTCCCAGCCACTTACCGCGGTTTCCGTCACGAGATAGGTGCCGGGAATAAGAAAATCAAACGCCAGGAAACTCGGCAAGCCTCCACCGACGGCCGGGTCGCTGCCATCGTCGTCCAGGTCAAACGCCCCAAGTTCCCCGCTCGTGTACGCGAAATCCTGGGAATCGTCCGGAACCGCGTCCTTGGCGACCGTGATTTTGCCAAGCTGCTGGCTGCCGAAGTCCAAGTGGTCAACCGTCGTCGTGTCCCGATCCAAGGTCACGACGTACTTGAAAGACTCGACCTCCTCCGGCCACGTCCGCCGTCGATCGGCCGGCTGGTCTTGTGTGAGCGCATAGACATCGTAAGGCCGGTCAACAAATTCGTAAAACCCATTCGCGTCCGTCACGACTGAATCTTCATCGCTACCATCATCGCCAATATCCAGTCTGATGGTGACGCCTGCCTTCCCTGGTTCGCTCTCCTGCCGAAACCCATCGCCATTGATGTCGTCGTAAGCGAAACCGCTAATGGTGCCGACGCGCGGTTCCGCCACCAGCGACAAGTCGTAGCGGTTCACTTGGCCTAAACTGCCGCTGTAGACCTCCAGGTAGTAGATCGAACTCACTAAAGGGACCGGCGTCTCAAACCGCACCGTGTCGACATCCGTGACCGTCGTGTTGCTCGTCGCGACAATCGCGCCGGCCATGTTTCGAATCCGCAAGCCGAGATTCGTCGGACCGCCAGGGCCGGATGCGGCCCCCGTACCCGAGGGCATCGTCACCGTGGCAACGAAGGTTTGAATGGGGCTATTGGCGGGAATCGTCACCCGAAAGAAATCGCGATCCGGGCTCGTGATCGTGTATCCGCTAACAGTCAGGCCAGCCCCGCCTGGATAGCCGCCAAGATTCGTGGCGGTGGACAGACGATCGTTGTTTACCCCGCCGTCATCTTCACCATCACGAGTTTGGATGTCCAACCGATAGTTCGCGTCATCGCCGGCCATCAACGACGAAACTTCGAAATAGAACATCTCGCCAGCCGAGGCGGCGATCGTGACCGTTCCACCACCGTTCGCCATCGCGGCATCGATCGGTGAACCGACCGCGACGCCAGTGCCATCCAGCCGGCGCAAACGCAAGCCGATATCCGCCGCTCCGTCGACTTCCGGATCGCCACCCAGGTTGGTGAACCGCACGACGACCTCGCCGTCCACTGCGGCCGCGAAACGATACCAGTCCACATCGGCGGTCAGACCGCCATCGGGGCTCACAATAGCCGCGTTCGACGAGACGCTGTGGACGACGCCAGCTCCAAAGTGCTCCACAAGCTGCCCTGGAAAGCTATCGTTTTGGGGCAGTTCTCCAAAGCTGCGAGCGAGTGGACGGCGATCCTCCAACGCTTCGAGTCCAAACCGCTGTCGGAAGACTCGCTGGCGCCACCGTTGGCAAGAGGAACGTGCGAACCGTGACTGACGCGGACGACGGTGGAACAACATGCGGCGGCACTCCCAGCAGACTCCGAGGAAAAGACGGCTTAGGGTGAACGAGCACCCCAAGGACTACGGTCGGAGTTTGGTTGTTGGAAGGCCGCTTGTCAATCGATCGAATTCCGCCGTCGCCGCCACATTCCACGGACAACAAGTCTCGTGGAAAGCAACCATAGGGGCCTATCACCGCGATCCGCCTTCGACGCCATGGCTACCAGAGAGCCGGCGTGGTCGACACGATGCGGATGAAACGCATCGTGTCGACTTCCCTGGCTCATCGACGGCGAGTCGCACTAGGGGACGTTAGATGAACAACACCTTCGAGGACGTCGGTTTCGTCTTCAAGTTCGGCGTCGAAATCTGTTTGATGGTCGTCCCGTTAACGGCCGTTCCGGTGTTGGTGAGATGCAAAACCGCATTCGTGGTGCTCGGAGCGGACAGGTTCAGCTTCGCGTAAGAAGCCACACCCGTGGTGAATGTGTAGCCCACGAATCTGACGATGTCGGTCGCCGCGAGATCGCTCATCACATCGATTTGCGTCGAGTCGCCGGCCGTCGAGTCAAAACGGAACGTGTCGTTTCCAGCACCACCCGTGAGCTGATCGACTCCGAGCGCTCCAACCAGCGAGTCGTTGCCGGCCCCGCCCAACAAGATGTCGCCGCCCGCCTCGCCAAAAATCGTATCGTTTCCGGCGCCGCCGTCGATCGAGTCATCTCCATCACCGCCCGCCAAGCTATCCGAGCCGTCGTAGCCATAGATAGCGTCCATGCCCGCACCGCCAGTGATACTGTCCGGCCCCTTGGTGCCATAAATCGTGTCATTGCCATCCAAACCGTCAATTCCAAGCAAACCAGTGACGGTCAACGACGACGCACCGGTGGCAGTCAATCGCAGGTCGATGGTGTTGTTGCCGCTGTTGCCTACTAACCGCGAGTTGCTCGCGAACAACAACTCGACCTGTGAGGTCAGGGCCACGAATGAATCCATGACCAGGTTCACACCCACTTGAGTGTTGGTGAGCCGATCAGTCCCCGCACCGCCCCTGATAGTGTCAAACTCGGCCTCTGACCCGCGAACCAAGATGTTGTCGTTGCCAGCTCCGCCGTCGATGCTGTCTCCGACGACGCCACCACTCAAACCATCGGCGCCGTCGAGCGTGTCATCGCCATCCCCGCCCGCGATCGTGTCTACCCCGCCCTGTCCGAGGATCAGATCGGCCCCTACTTCGCCCATGAGACTGTCAGCGCCATCCCCACCCTCGATGCGATCGTTGCCGACGCCGCCGCGGATGATATCATTGCCCACGCCGCCATAGATGGTGTCGTTTCCGCCCCAACTATTAATGACATCGATTCCACCCCGGCCGAAAATCGTATCATTGCCCGCGGTGCCATGAACCACATCGTCACCGTTCCCCATATCGATCTGCGTAACGTTATTCAACGCGACGAATGAAGCGGTCGTGGAAGTGGAAAGCCGGAAATCGAAATTATTGCTGGTGCCATCGCCAATAAACGGAGCGTTGCCGCCAAAGATCGACTCGATGCCCCGATTAGGACCGTCAAAGTTCTGAAACACCAGCGCCGCGCCACTCAGGATGTTCACGAGCCGATCCTTGCCGATGCCTCCGCTGAGCGTGTCATCGTAGGATTCGCCGGATTGGGTGCGGATCTCATCCTCGCCACCACCGCCGGAGATCGAATCGGTTCCGACGTTGCCATTGAGAACGTCGTTGCCTTCACCGCCTTCCAACGTGTCGTTGCCAACTCCGCCCGACATCGTATCGTTGCCGGTCCCGCCGTCGATGTAGTCGCCGCCAGTGCTCCCGAAGATCGTATCGCCGTCGTTTCCGCCGTAAAGACTATCGCCGCCGCCGCCACCGTCGAGCGAATCAGCGCCGCCGTTGCCGTAAATAATGTCGTTACCGTCTCCGCCGAGCAGCGTCTCCGCGATGTCGGACCCGCGAATGGTATCGTTCCCGCCTTCGCCGGAGACAAAGGTGACATTAAACAACTGCACAAACGAGGTGGTGGTGCCGTAGCGGAAATCGAAGGTGTTGCCGTTGCTGTTGCCCAGAATCGCGGCAAAACTCGCGACAAATTCCTCCAACGCGTTGCCGGGACCGTTAAAACCGTTAAGCACAAGGCTCGAACCGCCCATGTTGATTAAACGATCCGACCCCAACCCTCCATTGAACACATCGTATTCCGCTTCGTCGCTTCGAATGGGGAATATATCATTGCCGACTCCGCCATCCACATTGTCGATGTCCAGTTGGCCGTCCAAGATGTCGTTACCTTCCAGCCCCAAGAGACTGTCGTTGCCGCTACCGCCGTAAATCGAGTCATTACCCGTCTCGCCGCGCAACACATCGTTTTCGGTGCCGCCGAAAATCGTGTCCGAATCGGGACCGCCGTAAATCATGTCGCTTCCGGAACCGCCGTCAATGCGGTCACCCAGGTTGTAGCCGTAGATCACGTCGTTGTCCGAGCTTCCAAAAATCGTGTCCGCGCCAAGGGTGCCATGGATCTCGTCGTCGCCAGCGCACCCATCGATCGCTGGAACCGCGCTCATACGAACGAACTCGCTCGCGGTCGCCGTAATACGGAAATCCAACAAATTCGCGTCGTTGTTCCCCGTAATCCGGGCCCCATTGCCATAAATGTCGCGAATGTTGATTTCCTGGCCAAGGAACTCGTTGAACACCAAGTCTGACGGACTTCCGTCCATATCAATGTTGGTGATGCTGTTCGAACCGGCGCCTCCTTGGATCGCGTCATATTCGGACTCGCAACCCTGCGTTTGGATATTGTCATTTCCCACACCGCCGTCGACCGTATCGTGATTTGCCGTCGTGCCGCTGTCCCTGCCGCCATTGAGCACGTCGTCGCCTTCGCTGCCCATGAGCGTATCATCGCCCGCCTGCCCCCACAGCGAATCGTTTCCAGCTTGGCCGTCCAGCGAATCATCGCCGGCGCCGCCGTACATCATGTCCGAGTCTCCGCCACCCTCTAATACGTCCGCGCCGGCGTTGCCGTAAATGACGTCATCGCCAAAATTGCCCTCCAAAATGTCATCGCCAAGCCCGCCGAGAATCCGATCGGCGGCCGCTTCGCCGTCCAGGATGTCATCGCCCTCGCCGCCGGCAATGGTGTCGGTGTTTTCGCCGCCAAGGACAGAGTCGTTTCCGCCACCGCCAAAGATACAATCCACCCCGTCCAAACCGCTGATGAGGTCAACGCCATCCAAGCCGAAAATCAAGTCGTTGGCGGATGTGCCTGTCAGGGAGTCATTGCTGTCGGTTCCAAACTGTATCTGGGTGATCAAGGAAATCTGCCGGAAGCAAGTCGTGATGTCCACGATTTGCCCGCTGTCGTACACCGCGATACGCACGGACTCGAAGTCGTTCGAGACCGTGAAATTGCCCTTCGTCGAATCCGATGTCAATTCCAGGGGACCGGCTGTCGGGGCGGCAATGAAAGCCTGGATGGCGACGATGTCGTCCAAGGTCATCAACGCGACCATCGACTGGATATCGGTCGCTTCGAAGGTGATGGTCAAGGCGTCGTTCGTGCCCGCTCCGGCGCTGTAGGCCGTGGCGACACCATTCTCGTAGGAAACGGTGACCGAGTCATTCCCGGCGCCGCCCGATACGGTTGGCGTGTTTGTCAACAGCGTCGAACCCAAGTGCATCCGGCCGCCGCTCGAAATGATCACCAGTCCCATACCAGCGCCGTCGTATTCGTCGATGCTGTTGGTAAAATCGGTCGAGCTATTATTGAATGTGCTGAGAGTCACTGTGCCACTTCCGATGTTGATCATCAGATCTTCATCGAGCGGGTCGAGCGATTCACCGGTTCCCCCCAGGCTCACATCGTTGATCGCCTCCGCACCCTCGACTTGCAGCACATCGTTGCCCCAACCTCCGTCGACCGAATCCACGCCATCCTTTCCATTAAGCGTGTCGTCGCCGTCGTTGCCAGCGATCCAATTCACGTCGACATCGCCGATCAATGTGTCATTGCCGGAACCGCCTAACAGGTTTTCGATCGAAGCCCCTGCATCACCGCCCTCCTCGATTCGAGGTCGCAATTTGCCCAGTGTTTGCGAAGTGGGCGAGATATCCGGCGCAACGTCGATACCGCCCGCGAACGAAGCCGTCAACAGCGTGAGGTCGACCGAAAGATCGTCGGTCCGGTCCCGCATGTCCAAGGTGTCGCTCACCGCGCCATGATCGCCACCACCAATCGCTCCGGTAAGTTGGAAGGACGGACCAATGTCCATCCAGTCCCTCAGGCCGCCGCCGTAAAGGTTCTCGACACTGGTAAACGCTAAATCCTGGCCAACGTAACCGCCGCATTGGCACTCGGCGTCGATCGACAACGGAATCCCGTCCATGACGATGCCGGCGTCAAGCGTGTCGTCACCGTACCCATTGAGGTTCCAATACGTGTCGCGATCGGCTCCATACAGCACATCGTAAGGAGTCGGGGATCCTTCCAGCACGTCGATGTTGGTGAAGCACGGGTAGTCGCCCTGTTCACGCATGGGAGCCAATTCGCCCGCCCCCAATTGGCCGCCGCCCTTCGCGATTCCCCAATCTCCTTCGTAACCCTGGTAACCATCCTTGGAGCCAATCGTCACGAGATAAACGGCTCGTTCATTGAAGAAATTCGAGAAGTCCAGCAAATCCTCGCCGTAGCCGCCATCAATACATGTTCCTATCCCAAACAGTTCCGCGGAGTCCATGAAAATGAACTGATCATTGCCGTCCTCGCCCATGATCGTGAGCACGGGAATATCCGCATCCTCGGGCGGCGTGACCTGATCCGCGCCATACGGAGTGTCGCTCAAGAAAGTGAATTCGTCGTCGCCGTCATTGCCGGAGACCAAGACGGCCTCGAGCTCATCCGACATCCCTTGGAAGTCGAAATCCACCAGATCATCACCCGCGCCCAGCTCGATCGTCAGCGATTCGATCTGCGAATAGATGATCTGATCGGGTGCGGTAGCGCCGTCAAACAAACCGTCGATCGCCGTGTACACGGGTGTCGCGCCCAAATCGTTCGACGAGACAATCGTAATCGAATCGCCACCGCCCGTATCACCGAAATCGCGGATCACCAGCGCGTCATCCGTCGCCGCCTCGTCGAGTCCTACCTGATCGCTGTAAATCAATGCCGCGGGTGAAACGATCAGCGATCCCTCGAATCCCTCGACGGAATCATCTTCAATGGAAGCCGTGTCCAAGTCGTTGTAAATCAAAAAGGCGTCGTTTCCGATGCCACCCAACAGCGCCACGGTAACGTCGGCGGGAAGCGTCTCGACCATCAGGGTGTCGTTGGCGGTATCCGTGCCAAGTGTGTTGCTCGACGACGAGTAAAGGGTGGATGTCAGAAGTTTGGCGATCGTCGGCATGTTGTCGCCGTCGAGCGTCACGAAGGCCACCGGTTTCCCTGGGCCCGAGCTGTCTGGATCGGCCGTGTCGAGACTTGCGAGCGAAATGGTTTCGGAGTTATCACCGCCGAGCACATAGAGCCACTCGAAACCGGAAACCGTTTGTTCCAGGAATGACTCATTTCCCTCGACAAAATTGACACCGTCGTCGCTCGTCAAGTCGTAGTCACTTACGATAATTTCCGTGGTCGCCGTCGTTCCGGCGGCATTCGCGATTAGCATGCCACCCGCGCCTGACCATTTGACGGGCTCATCCGACGTAAGATTGGCGAAAGACACCAACAGGTCCAGGTCTCCAGTTCCCGCGTCCCCCATGAGGTCGTCGGCCGCCCACTTATCCGTCAACAAGTTTCCCTGGGTAGAGTTGCCGACAACGAGCGCGGTGTGCGCGGTCGCCAACACCACTTGGATTTGATCTTCATCGGGACTGCTGCCGCCATCGAAATGGATCGACACATCGGTCCGGTCCCAATCGGTGAGGGCCGTGTCGGAGAAACCCGCTAAATACGGTTGCAAGCTTGTCAGCAGGTGAGAACCGGCCGACGCACCTCCCGCAGGCGAAAGCCCCGTGTTGTTCACCAAGACGGCGCCAACCGCCGGGGAAACCGTGGCCAGTTCCGGAAGTCCGTACGAGGTTTCCGTGATCTGGAACAAGTCGTCGTCCGTCGAGCCGATCACGGTCAACGAAAGAATGCCGCTCTGAACGCCCGAGAAGAACGGGGAGCCGGTCCCGTTGATTTCGATTTCGAGCAGATCGTCGGTCGTCGCGCTCGAAGCGCCGTCCGCACGCTCCACGGCAATCGTGTCCGCCACCGCGTCGGAGAATCCCGAGTAGGTCATGTCGAGCACGAGATGGTACGGATTGGTGGTCGGTGTCGCCGACACCTCTTCCACGCTGTCGAAAGTTACCGTCTTTTCGGTTTCGGAGGTGCCGAACGTCATGGTGCCAGACGCGGCGGCCGAGCCGAGGAGCACCGTCGCGTTGCCGACCGCGACATCGCTTAGATCGAGCGTCAAATGGTCACTGCCGGTCGGCAAGACAGGGCCGCCGCCATTCACGGTCAGCGTGCCCGAGGTCAACGGCTTTAACTCAAAACCGTCCTCATTCGCTCCACCCGTCACGACCAATCCGGATGGCGCGGTGATCGCCGGATCAGGCACGCTCGTGTCGAAGTCCACCAATCCGCCATCCGACGTGTCATTATCGGCTCCCAAAGCGCCCGCCGCATTGTCCACGTTCACGGTCACCGAGGTCGTGGCCGTAATGACGGAACTGGCTCCCGCAGTCACCGCATCACCGCCACCGAGTGTAATGGCGCCTGATCCCGTGCTCACGGTGATACTATCCGAAATCGCGAGAATGTCCGTTGTGTCATCGGCCGCCGATTCGCCCGCTTGCAACGACAACGCCCCTGTCGTCGTCGTGACATTTTCGTTGACGCTCATCGCTCCTACCGAGCGAATATCGATCACGCCTGTCGCGTCAATGCCGGTCAACACGCCGGTCAACGCTGGATCAACGTCGCCCAGAATCAAACCGATCGAGTTCGAGATGTAAACCGCTCCGACAACATTCACTTCGAGATTGGCCACCTCCGTATTGATGAAGTTGCTGCTCGTCCCCAGGGAACCAGCCGAGGAAGAAAATCCAAAGCCCCCTGTCGTTGTCACATCCATGTCACTATCTGTGTCAGCTACCGACCCCGCCGCCGCATGGAGCAGGATCGATCCGGAACCGGCATGCAAGCTCAACGCCGTCAGGCCGTCCGTTTCACGGACGAAGATATCGCCATTCCCGACACTGGCGTCCACGGTCAAGTCGGCAACCGTCGTTTCAATCGCGTTGCCAGCCGCCACGTCCGTGTCGCCGAAACTGCCTCCGTCGAGGATCACTGCCGCTGTCGCCGCGACAATGTCCACCGCCGAGTCCGCGCTCAACAGATTACCGGTCGTCGCGACCAAGTTCACCGATCCCGTGCCGGCCAACA
The DNA here is from genome assembly GCA_903921945.1 of uncultured Planctomycetaceae bacterium. Classification (GTDB taxonomy): domain Bacteria; phylum Planctomycetota; class Planctomycetia; order Pirellulales; family Pirellulaceae; genus CAIXSC01. The sequence goes on along the minus strand of CAIXSC010000687.1, from coordinate 1,180 downwards.
GCGAAAACTCTGTCAATCCATCCTCTTCGACCCAATACTGCGTGCCGTTGTTGCCGACGCTCGTGACCGTCAAAACACCCGCCGCGATGTAAACCGGTTGCGCAAGTGAGCCGACGCCATCGGGAGCGGTCACGGTCAATGTCGCGGCGGTCACTCGCGTATCGGTTCCCGAGTCTTGCGTCACGCTGCCGCGATCGCTGTCGGCGAAGCTCGCACCTTCGCGATCGATGTCGATCGTCACGGTATGGGAACCGCCACCATCCGTGATTACCTTGCCGCCCGTACCGAGAACCAAATCGTCTCCAGCTTGCAAGGTCAAGGTGCGGTTTGCCGCGTTCGTCAGCGTCACCTCCGCGTTATTGTCGATCGTCAAGTCGTCATTGGCCGACGACGAATTGCTTGCGGTGAGCGTGAAGTTCTCGTTCAGCGCTAAGCTCATCGAGATCGTCAACGCATTGGTCGCCACGATGTAGCCGCCGCCGGCAAGTGTGTGTGCCCCGCCTGACCCGTCCAAGTCGGTCACCGTCAGACTTCCCCCCGTGCGATTCACCTGCACGCCGCCCGAGGTCGCGTTTTCGATATCCAGATTCGTCGCCGCAATCTCCAACTCCTTGTCGGTCAAGGAACCGCCGACACCAATGCCTGTCGTGGCGATCAACACCACGCCTCCCGCGGAAATGTCAGTGAGGCTGTCCGCCGAGTCGATAATCCCGCCCGCCGAGTTCACAGTAACCAAGTCACCCGGGTTGGACAGATTCGTCAGCGTAATATTGCCTGAAGTGGTCGTGGTGAGTGTCATGTCGTACGACGAACCACCCGCCGATGCGGACAACACCGTCAAGTTGCCACCTACCGCTTCAAGGGACACAGCACCAACGCTGGTCGAAGCGGTGGTGACCGTCAACCCGCCGGCTGTGTCCATGACGCTCAGGTCCCCCGTTCCGGAAACCGTGGCGCTCAACGTCCCTGCCGCCCCACCGACTTCCGCGTTGATTTCCAGCGCGCCACCCGTGTTGACGCCGATACCGGCTCCAGCCTGAAGGGTGAGCGCCGTTCCCGTGACATCGGCAGCGGAATCACCGGCGCCATCCTCCTCGATCGTTCCAATCGCGGTAAGGCCGACAGTACTGTTCGCCGCGGTCACGCTATCCACCAGGATGCTGCCTGAGATAGTGGTGCT
>CAIXSC010000686.1 GCA_903921945.1 uncultured Planctomycetaceae bacterium | reverse complement strand
CGAATGGGCGTGCTCGGCGCAGCCCGTCCTTGGTACGACGGACATCCTGTCCGTCGACGCGCGAGCCGGAGCGCTTACGGCTCGAAGAACGCTAACCGTTACGTCAGCGGGCTGAGGCACGCACGGTGCTCGCGACGGACAAGATGTCCGTCGTACAAAACAGGATGCCGCTACCGGATGGGCGTGTTCGGCGCAGCCCTTCCTTTGTACGACGGACATCTTGTCCGTCGCGCCAGCAGGATGCGGTGTGGTAACGCTTACCGCTTTTCGCCGTGCAACGTCACAACGACCCGGCGCGAGCCGCCGTGCTCTCGATGCTCGCACAGGTAGATTCCTTGCCAGACCCCGAGCAGCAGTTGGCCGTCTTGAATCGGCACGCTGACGGACGTTCCCAAGAGCGCCGCTTTGACGTGGGCCGGCATGTCATCCGGTCCCTCAGCCGTGTGCCGGTACGGAAACGATTCCGGCGCGATGCGACCTAACGACATCTCCAGATCGCGAGGCACATCCGGGTCGGCGTTCTCGTTGATGATCAACGACGCCGAGGTGTGCTGAAGGAAGGCATGGAACAGGCCCACTCGCAGTTCGCGGAGCGTTTCCGCCACGCCGCCCACCAATTCATCCGTGACCCAATGAAAGCCGCGGCGACGCGGCGCCAAGCGCACGACGGATTGATGCCAGTGGGTCGTCATGGGTCCATCCGCTCCGAGGTTGTTCGTGCGATCGGAAAAATGTCCAGGTGGCGAAAAATTTTTCAAAAATTTTTCCAGCCCCCTCCTGGCGACGAAAAGCCCGTCACCATCGCCGTCAAAATCGGCCGCCACCAGGAGCGTCAGCATCCTCCGGGCCAATCGTGCAGCCTGTCCCTCAACCGCCCGCCGGCCCGAAGCGGCGTATCTTGAGCCACTGCCGGACGAACTGGAAAGGGGCGATAGGTGGGAAAACCGTCGACTCCCCTCGGGTCTGGCGACGGTTGCGGTTCGGCCCGCTGACCGGCTCCGTCAAAGCGGTTTGAGGTCGGAAGCTCGGCAACCCGGTCGACTTAGACCACCGAGAAACCACGGCTTAGGCCCTTGTTCGGGCCCTTGTTCCCGCTACGCGGCCGACCAGCCATGACGCCATTTACCATGTCTAATGACGTCAAAACGCCCCAGAACGCGAACCTAAGGCGCGTATCACGTCCCTTAATGGACAGCGTCCTCGGCAACGTTCGTTTCCTACTAGCACGCGCCGGATGCAAGGCGCCCGCATTCACGGGCCTCCGCGGACCGCTCGGTCTCGACCGCACGCACCCATGCCGAGGGCGCAATCTGTAGCGCGAGGCGGCCGACGATACGGATCGGGCGAGTCCCAAAACGGTCGGCGACCGACCGGTTCGCTCGTACCAGGGTCGCGCGATCTGGGGCGTTGGCCGCAGCCAGCCGCGGTCGCGAACGATCGCGAATGCGAAGCGTGACAGACCCGCTGTTCGGTCGACTCAACGCGATCGATTCCGCTTGCCCAAGGCCGACAGGGTGGAGATTTTGTGCGGCGACACGCTGACGCACAGGGCCCAGTCACCGCGAAAAACTTGACAGCCGGATTCTTCGGCAAATAATACATCTCCCGTTCAACTGGCTTTCCCACCTGCGGCGACGCGACGGCGATGAGATTCCTTTTTCCAAGGGGTTTCGTGACGTGCCGGCCTGCCTGTCGCCGCCAGTCTTGAGCGGGCGCGGACGCGGTTTCGGCGAGGGGTTGGTTGCCCCCACGTGGCTCGGCGGCGCAGAAATCTTCACGGACCCTGTTGTTGGCACGTGAAGTTGACCGAATAGGGCTTGTTATTGGCGTCTTCGTTTTCGCGGGTCATCCGCGACGGCGAGGCATTGGTGAACAGAAGGGAGATAAAGAAGAGGAGTCATGAGCAACATTCGCAACGTTTTCGACGCGATTCTGAAGTACGGTCACGACGAGGATTTCGATCCCGTGGAGCGGCCGGATTTCGAACCGACCGACGCGCCAGCCGGCTCGCCGGAGAAAATCGAAATCCTCCGCAGCCGAGTGGAACTTGGCCTGCCTCTCTGGCATGACGAGGACCGCTGCGACTTTACCGGCTTGACCGGTGCGATTCGTCCCCGCGAATGATCGCGGGACGTGGGCCGGCCGCTCGGCCGGCCCTCGACGGCGGAAGGTTGCCGCTGTCCTTCTTTCCCATCGCCGCAACTCTTTCCTGCGGTGCTTGATCCAGCTGGCTAACCCAGGCTGAATGCCGTTCGTAACCGCTCACGGAACTCGGAGCGGATTCGCGGATCAAGTAACGGAAAGATCGGCGTCCCCAGGCTTCGGATGGGCGAAACTCGGCCCTTGGGAACCCGCACACTCTCTGGCCGCGAGGTACGATGGAGCCAAGAGGAGGGTTTGCCATGCAAGCCGAGTCGATGAACGCGGGGCGGACGGCCGAACACCAGCGGCTAGCGGTAACAGGTGACGACGCGACCGGTTGGCGTCGCTGGGGCTGCTACGTTAGCGATCGCGCTTGGGGAACGGTCCGCGAGGACTACAGCGCCGACGGCAACGCCTGGAACTTTCTGCCGCACGACAAGGCCCGCAGCAAAGCGTATCGGTGGGGCGAGGACGCGATTGCCGGCTGGTGCGACCGCTATCAGTTCCTCGTGATGGCGCCGGCGTTCTGGAATCGCCGCGACCCGATCTTGAAGGAGCGTCTATTCGGCCTGACGTCGCCCGAGGGGCAGCACGGCGAGGACGTCAAGGAGTTCTACTTCTACCTGGATAACACACCGACGCACTCGTATCAGCGTTTTCAGTACAAATATCCGCAGTGCGAGTTTCCCTATGGCACGATCGTCGCGACCGCTCGGCAGCGACGCCCCGATCAGCCTGACTTCTCGCTACTTGATTTGGGCGTGTTCGATGGCGACCGCTACTTCGACATTTTTGTCGAACATGCGAAAGTCGACGAAGAAGACGTGGTGGTGCGAATCGAGGTGGCGAATCGCGGCGATCGAGCCGCTCCGCTCGACCTGCTCATGCAACTCTGGTTCCGCAACACATGGGCCTGGACGCCGCCTCGCGGCCCCGAGCCGGAGATCCGCCCGGGCCCAAGCTCGGCCGGAAGCGTCAGCTTGCTCGCCGACGGCAGCCGGCCCGCCTTGCCCACCAGCATTTCCCCGAACGCGCGGATCGGCTGCTACGCCCTGCACGGACCGCCGCACGCAAAGCTGCTGTTCACCGACAATGAGACCAATCTCGAACGCTGCTATGGGTGGCCGAACAACCCGGATCGACCCTATTTCAAGGACGCCTTCCACGAGCATCTGGTGCATGGTCGAGCGACCATCAACCCCGCGCAAACCGGTACGAAGGCCGCTCTCTGGTGCGACGCGGGCGACATCCCGGCCGGCGGCTCCGCCGTGTTCCGCTTCCGACTTACAAACCAACTGGAACTGGCCGATCCGCTCGCTAACGTCGACGCTGTGATCGCGCAGCGACGAGCCGAAGCGGACGAGTTCTATCGGTCGATCCAGCCGGCCAACGCGACGGACGACGAACGCAACATTCAACGGCAGGCGCTCGCCGGCATGTTGTGGACAAAACAGATTTACCTGTTCGATGTGCAGCGGTGGTTGGAGGGGGACGACCCCGCATTGCCTCCCCCGGCAAACCGGCCGGCGATCCGCAACGGTCATTGGCGCCATTTGAATTCGATGCGGATCATGTCGGTGTGCGACAAATGGGAATATCCGTGGTTCGCGGCCTGGGATTTGGCGTTCCACTGCGTGCCGCTGGCGCTCGTCGACCCCGCGTTCGCCAAGCATCAACTTTGGATCCTGTTGTTCGAGCAATTCCAACATCCCAATGGTCAACTGCCGGCTTACGAGTGGGACTTCTCCGACCTGAATCCGCCGGTGCATGCCTGGGCCGTGTGGCGCGTCTACAACATGGATCGGATCCGATCCGGCAAGGCGGACCGGACGTTCCTCGAACGCTGCTTCCATAAACTGCTCATCAATTTCGCCTTTTGGGTGAACCGCGTTGACAGCCAGGGCAACAACGTCTTCGAAGGCGGCTTCCTGGGGCTCGACAACATCGCGGTGATCGACCGCAGCGTCCGCTGCCAAAACGGATCCATCCTGGAACAATCGGACGCGACCGGCTGGATGGGCATGTTCTGCCTGAATCTCATGCGGATCGCGTTGGAACTGGCCAAAGAAAACCGCGCCTACGAATCGCTCGCGGTGAAGTTCTTCCAGCACTACTGCTACGTCGCCGGCGCCATGCGGCATGTCGGCGGCCGGAATTACTCGCTGTGGGACGAGCAGGACGGCTTTTTCTACGACGTGCTCGTGCGACCCAACGGCGCGTTCGAAAAATTCCGAGTGCGTTCGCTGGTCGGCCTGATCCCGTTGTTCGCGGTCGAGCGACTCGAACGGAAATGGATCGAGCCGTTCACCGAGTTCACCGCTTGCGTCGATTGGTTCCTCCGCAATCGTCCCGATCTGGTGGAAGGCGTCTGCCATGAAACCGAACACGCCGGGGAACGGACCCACGTGCTGACGATCGTCGACGATGCGCAACTGAAGCGGATTCTCGAGCGTGTGTGGGACGAATCCGAGTTCCTAGCGCCGGGAGGCGTGCGCAGCCTATCCCGCCACCACGCCGCGCATCCGTATCATTTCGAAGGTCGCACGGTCGCTTACGAACCGGGCGCCGCGCTGACGAAAATCAAGGGCGGCAACTCGAACTGGCGCGGGCCCGTCTGGTTCCCGACCTGTTTTCTGCTCATCGAGTCGCTCCGTAAGCTCGGCAAAGCCTACGGCCCCGAATTCCAAGTTCATCCGCCCGCGTTCAGTGGCCGCGCTACAAGTTTGCACGAATTGGCCGACGACTTGGCCAACCGCTTGATTGGCATGTTCCGCCGCGGAGACGATGGCCGCCGACCCATGTACGGCGATCGCGAACGGCTCCAATCCGATCCCTGGTGGAAGGAGTCGCTGCTGTTCTACGAATTCTTCCACGCCGATACCTCGGAAGGACTTGGCGCCGCGCATCAAACCGGCTGGACCGGCTTGGTTGCGTCGTTGATCGACGAGTGGCCCCGGCGCTGATCGCGCCGCACACTACCGGCCGTCACTTGTCGCACGCCAGCCCACCCAAGACGCTAGATTGATCCACGCAGGCCCGCTCAGCATTCGTTCAAGACCGAACGGGACAAGACACAGGCTACGCCAAGCGGCGCGCCGTGACATGCCGGGGTGTCTCGGCTTATGTTATGCGTCGCTAAGTTGAGGCCGGGTTGGTCCCAACCACGGAATCCGCGCCATGAACCGCTTACCTGTGACGCTCCGATTCGCCGCGCCGCCGCTGCGCTTCCAAGCACACGCCTGCGTCTTCGCGCGAACATTCTTCGCGGCCGCCGCGTCGCTTCGTTTCCAATCGTTCACCGCTTGCGCGCTGCTCGTCATGGTCAGCGCTTGGTGCCGGTCGGTCGCGGCGGCTGAAACCGTCGAAGATCGCGAGCGGCTGGAATTCTTCGAAAAAAAGATTCGACCTGTGTTCGTCGAGCACTGCTATCGCTGCCATAGCGGCGAAGCGCCGGAGCTGCGGGGAGAACTGCGGCTCGATCTCAAGGCGGGCTGGCAACTGGGCGGCGAGTCCGGCCAACCAGCCGTCATGCCGGGAAAGCCCGAGGAAAGTCCGCTGCTGCGTTCCGTACGCCATGACGCGGATCTCTCCGCGATGCCGCCAGGGCAATCCAAGCTGCCGGCAGCGGTGATCGCGGACTTGGCAACGTGGATCAAGTCGGGCGCCATCGATCCGCGCTCCGGCGAACTGAAACGGCCGAACAAAGCGGGCGAATGGGAGGCCGAGTATCAACGGCGTCTGAGCTGGTGGAGTTTGAAGCCGGTCATCGACAACGACGCGCCGCGAATGGTCGCGGATGCTTGGTCGCGCTCGACGGTCGATCGCTGGATACTCGCCAAACTCCGCGCCGCCAGCTTGAACCCTGTGGACGAAGCGGGACGCCGCACGTTGGCGCGGCGGCTTAGCTTCACGCTCACCGGTTTGCCGCCGGCGGTGGAACTGGTTGAAGAGTTCGCGGCCGACGCGTCGCCCGACGCGTTCACACGGCTCGTCGATCAGTTGCTCGACAGTCCGCGGTTTGGCGAGCGTTGGGCGCGGCACTGGATGGATGTTGTGCATTACGCCGACACGCATGGCTACGAATGGGATGTGCCGGCGAAGAACGCGTGGCGCTATCGGGATTATCTCGTCCGCGCGTTCAACAGCGATGTTCCCTACGACCGCTTGGTGCTCGAACAGATCGCCGGCGACCTGCTCGACCCGCGAGTGGACCCGGCCACGGGCGTCAACGAATCGCTCATCGGGCCGATGATGCTCCGCCTGGGTGAGCGGCGCCATGGCGACAACTCCGCGGTGGAAGGTGTGACCCAGGAAGCCGTGGCCAACATGATCGATACGCTCGGAAAGGCGTTTCTTGGAACCACGCTGGCCTGTGCCCAGTGTCACGATCACAAGTTGGATGCCGTCGCGCAGCGCGATTACTACTCGCTGGCCGGCATGTTGATGAGCACGCGATTCAGCGCTCGTCCGATCGACGCGGTGGATCCCAATCTCGAAACGCTCGACAAGTTGCGAAGCCTCAAGCTAGCGATGCGAACCGAACTGGGGCGGCTGTGGCTGGCGGCGACCGATCCAGCCGGTCCCGACAACCTGGTCGCGAAGTTGCGAGCGATCCCCGCGAGCAAGCCGCCTGCGACCGCCTTTCCGAATTCGCTGGCCGACTTCTGGCAACGGTCGCTCGCGACGCCGGTGACGGCGGAGGAGTTCGCGAAACAACGCGAGCAACGAGTGGCGTTGAACGGCCAGCGGCTGACGTTAATCGCCGATTTCACTCGCGAGGACGGCGCGCCCGGGTGGAAGTGGGAAGGTTCCGGCATGCGTCACGGCGCGGTTCGTCACGGCGAGCTTGTCGTCAGCGACTCCGGGGATATGGCCCTGCAGCACTTGTTGCCGGCGGGCCGTTTCTCCCACGCGTTTTCCCAGCGGTTGGCCGGTTCGTTGCAAAGTCCGCAGTTCGACACCGCCAAAGCGCCAACCATCTCGGTCGAAATGGCGTCGGGAAAGTTCGCGTCGCTTTCGTTTGTCATCGATCGGGCCTTGAACCCCGAACGGCTCCGATTTCCAGCCGTCGCCAATCCCGGTTGGCAGACCCTAACGGCTGGCAACTTCGATTCGCTCGAAGGCACGGTCGATCGGGCGGAGCGCCGGGTTTATCTCGAACTGGCGACGAAGGCGTTGAACAACTACTTCCCGCCGCGCATCGGCTACGGAGGCGTGCCCGAGTCGGAAGTCGCCGACGCACGGTCCTGGTTTGGCGTCGTCCGGGTATTCCAACACGCGCCGGGCCAGCCACCCCAGGATGAGCTCGAGCGGTTCGCGCCGCTCTTCTCCGACTTCGCTTCGGAAACGGATTGGGCGCGGCGACTCAGCCGGTTGGTGCAGGCCGCGGCGGGCCGCTGGGTCGCCAACCAGTGTTCCGCCGACGACACGCGGCTGCTCAACGAAGCGTTGCAGCTCAAGCTGTTGCCGCACGAGTTGACGGCGAGCGTCGAGTTGGCGCGGTTGGTCGCCGAGTACCGCGAACACGAGCGTCGACTTGTGCCCGATCGCACGGTGGGCTCGGCCGCGGATTGGAATGAAGGCGCGGACGCGCGCATCGGCATTCGCGGCTCGTACACGCAGTTCGGCCCGGCTACGCCCCGCGGCCGGGTGCGGTTGCTCGACGCGTGCGGCTCGGGGCAGCCCGATTCGCCATCGATCGATCCGGCAAGCGCCGCCGACTCCACGCCGCCCGCCGACGCCTCCAGCGGCCGGCTCGCCTGGGCGCGGCAAGTCGTTGATCCGCGCAACCCGCTGACCGCACGCGTCTATGTGAATCGCGTCTGGCATTATTTGTTCGGCGAAGGGCTGGTGCGCACGCCGGACGATTTCGGACACCTCGGCGAGCCGGCATCGCACCCGGAATTGCTCGACCATTTGGCGGCTCGCTTTATGGCGAACGGCTGGTCGACGAAGCGGTTGATTCGCGACTTGCTGGACACTTCAGTTTGGCGGCAAGCGAGCGTGCCGAGGCCGGAGGCGATGGCGGTCGATCCCGAGAATCGGCGGTGGCATCATCGACCGGCGCGCCGGCTGGAAGCGGAGGCGCTGCGAGACGCGATCCTGGCGGTTTCCGGACGGCTTGACCGACGGATCGGCGACGCGCCGATCGAACCGTATCGCACAGCCGCCGACTCGCAAAAGCGGCTGCTGCCCGGACCGCTCGATGGGCTCGGCCGCCGCAGCCTCTACCTGGAAATGACATTGATGGAGCCGCCGCGCTTCCTCGCGTTGTTCAATCAACCGCTCCCGAAGCAGACGGTGGGCCGCCGCGACGTGACGAACGTACCCGATCAAGCACTCGCGCTGCTCAATGATCCGTTTGTGGTCGACCAAGCCAAGTACTGGAGCGGTCGTCTGCTTCGGGATGGCGAGTCCCTGACAGCGGCGCGCATCGAGCGGATGGTGTGGGAGGCGCTTGGCCGGCCAGCTCGCCCCGAGGAAGTGGCGTTGCTTGTGCGGCTCGTGGAGCGGAGCGCCGCGTTGCGAGGGCAGCGGGGCGAGCTCCTGGCGTCGCCTGTGGTTTGGCAGGACGCGGCCCATGCCGTTTTCAACCTCAAGGAGTTCCTCTATGTCCCGTAGAACCGCACCAATCCGGCCAAGCTCGGGGCAGTGCGAAGCCGGCCAGGCCTGTTCGCGACGCGCGCTCCTGCGCGGCTCGGGATTGGGGCTCGGCTGGCTCGCCTTCGCCGCGATGGCCGGCCAAGTGAACGGTGCGTCGGCGCAGGCCGCTCGTGACGGCGGGGCGTCGAAGCCGCACTTCGCGCCCCGCGCGAAACGTGTCGTGTTTCTGTTCATGGATGGCGGCGTGTCGCAAGTCGACTCGTTCGATCCCAAGCCGGAACTCGATCGGCTCAACGGCCAACCCGCCAAGTGGCGGCCGGACCCGAAATCGCAATCGGTCAGCGCTGGCCGTAAGTGGCTCGGGAGTCCGTGGAAGTTCGCTCAGCACGGTCAGTCGGGGCTCTGGGTCAGCGAACTGTTTCCGCACGCGGCCAAGGTGGCGGACGAGCTTTGTGTGGTGCGGTCGATGGTGGGCGAAACGCCGCTTCACGGAGCGCAGTCACTGTTGCTGCACACGGGAAGATCGGTGGCGGCGGCCCCAAGCATCGGTTCATGGGTGTCGTACGGATTGGCCCGGGAAGACCGCGAATTGCCCGGTTACGTTCTGTTGAACAACGATTGGATCCCCAACGGCGGCTTTCAGAACTTTGCGAGTTCCTTCCTGCCGGCGAATCATCAAGCGGCGTTGGTCCGCGCCAAGGGTACGCCCGTCGACAACATCGTAGCTGCCGATCCGGCGGAACTGCAGCGCGAGAAACTGGCATTCCTGCGTGAAGTCGACACCCAGTTCGCTCGTTCGCTGCGAGAAACGAACGGCGCGACAGGCAGCGGCGCGACAGTCAGCGGCGCGACGGGCAGCGGCGCGACGGGCAGCGCCGCGACGGGCAGCGGCGCGGGCGCCGCGGGAGGAGTAGGGGCGTCGGCGGCGATCGAAGCGAGCATTCGCAATTACGAGACGGCGGCGCGGATGCAGACGCTGGTGCCCTCGTTGTGCGACGTGGCGGGAGAGACAGCCGAGACGCTCGCCTTGTATGGCGTCGATCGCGGCAACGACTACGAGAAGCTGTACGCGTTGCAGTGTTTGCGGGCGCGGCGGTTCGCGGAGGCGGGCGTGGGGTTCATCGAGGTGACTTGTCCCAACACGCACGGGAATAACTCGCCGTGGGACCAACATGGCGATTTGCGGAAACGCCATGCCGAGAACGCGCGCATTACCGACCAGCCGGTGGCCGCCTTGCTCGTGGATCTCAAACGTCGCGGGTTGCTCGACGAGACCCTGGTGGTGTGGGCGGGCGAAATGGGACGCACGCCGCACAGTTCCGGCGCTGATGGCCGCGATCATCATGTCAGCGGCTATTCGATCTGGATGGCGGGAGGCGGTGTGCGCGGCGGCATGGCGTACGGGGCCACCGACGAAATGGGCATGAGCGCCGTCGAAAATCCGCTCGATATCCACGATTTGCATGCCACGATCCTGCACTTGTTGGGGCTGGACCACGAGCGGCTGACGTTCCGTTTTGGTGGCCGCGACATGCGTTTGACCGACGTGCATGGCCGAGTGATTCGCGACCTGCTGCTGACGTAACAAACAGCGTAGAATCGCCGAGCGATACGTGGCGCGTTTCGCGCCATGGGCAATGACCGTGTTGAGTGGCAGGAGTGTGCGGCATGGAAATCGGACGGATCGCGGGTAGGCTCGCGTTGGCATCGATCGGAGCATTGGCGTTGATGGTGGCGGGAGTCGCGAAAGGCCGGAGCGACGAACCGAAGAAAGGGGACACGCGTCGCGCCGAGCTGGGTGGAGCGGTCGTGTTGGAGACGCTCTACATTCCGCCCGGCGAATTCATGATGGGCAGCACGCCTCAGGAGAAACTGTGGGCGACGGGCATCGAAGGCGGTGCCCAGGCGGGCACGGAACGCGAGTCGTACGAAGGGCCGGCCCCGCGGCTCACCCGCGTCCCGCACGGATTCTGGATGGGACGCACCGAAGTCACCGTGGGCCAGTTCCGCCGGTTCACCGAAGCGACCGGCTACATCACGGACGCTGAAAAACCGGGCGGCAAGACGCAATGTTTCAATCCGAAATGGACCGGCTACAAACTGTCGACCCAGGTGACTCATCCTTGGGAACCGATGCCCGGCAAGAGCTGGCGGGATCCGAATTTCCAATTCCCGCTCCGGGATGAATTCCCGGTGGTCTGCGTCAGCTGGACCGATGCGCGGGCCTTCTGCGAGTGGCTGACCAAACACGAACGCGAGTCCGGCCGTTTACCCGCGACGCTGGAGTACCGGCTGCCGTTGGAGGCCGAATGGGAATATGCCTGCCGTGGCGGTAGCAAGGAGAGCTTGTATTACTGGTGGGGCAACGAACTGGATGAGGGCGAAGGCCGGTTGAACATTTCGGCGGTCGACTTCCTGCCGGACCGCAAGCGCAAGTGGCCCTTGGGTAGCGCGCCGTGGAGCGACGGCTTTTCGTTCGTCGCGCCGGTCGATCATTTCGGCGAACGTGGACGCAACGGCTTCGGGCTCGCCGACATGTGCGGCAATGTTTGGGAAGTGGTGCTCGACCACTTCGACCCGAAGGGCGGCCACGAGGCACCGAACCTCGTCGCGGACAACTATCGTCCGGTATGCCGAGGCGGCAATTACTTCGACGTCCCCGGCAACGCCCGCTGCGCAGTCCGTCTCGGACTCGCTGGCCCCCACTATTCGGACTCGCGCGACGGCTTCCGGATCTGCGTCGGCCCGCCCTTCCGCCCCAGCCGCTAAGCTCCAACTCGCGAAGCGCGGCAGGTTGGAATTTCGCGGTCTGTGAATTAGTGGAAGGTGGGTCTCTTGATGGGCGACGCACGCTTCAAACGCCGCGATCTTTTGGGTTCTTCGGATCGCGGGCAACCCGCCTGGCAGCGCCGATCGCAGGAACGCAAGCAGCGATTGGCACTCACAGCGCTGATTTGAGTGCCAACCCGGCCGTCGCCTACGGCTCGGCGGAAAACGAGG